>JANNOT010000136.1:0-20299 GCA_031399375.1 Paraoceanicella sp. | reverse complement strand
TTCACGATGCCGACAGTGGAGATCTACACGACGCCCGCCTGTGGATATTGTCGGATGGCCAAGCACCTGCTGGCGCGCAAGGGCGTGGCATTCGTCGAGATCGACCTCGCCCGCGAACCGGGCCGCCGCGCCGAGATGATGGCGCGCGCCAACGGGCGACGGACGGTGCCGCAGATCTTTGTGGGCCCCGTGCATGTCGGCGGCTGCGACGATCTGCACGCGCTCGACCAGTCGGGCAAGCTCGACCCCCTGCTGGCGGCGTGAACGCGCCGTCCCACCTGCGCGCGGGGCTTGTCCAGCTGACCTCCACCCCCGATCCGGTCCGCAACCTGGCGGCGACCGAGGCGCTGGTGCGCATGGCTGCCGCGGGGGGTGCTGCCATCGTCCTGACGCCCGAGGTGACCAACATCCTCGGCGCAAGCCGCGCGGCCCAGGCGGCGGCGGCGGTCGAGGAGGACGCGGACCCCACCCTCGCTCGGCTTGCCGCGGTCGCGGCAGAGCTCGGGATCTGGCTCCTGATCGGATCGCTCGCCCTGCGCTCGGGCGCGGATGACGGGCGGCTCGCCAATCGTTCGTTCCTCATCGGGCCCGACGGTGGCGTGCGCGCACGCTATGACAAGATCCACATGTTAGACGTGACCCTGCCCGGGGGCGAGGTCTACCGCGAAAGCGCGAGCTTCCGCCCGGGCGCCCAGGCAGTTGTCGCCGACACGCCGTGGGGCGGGCTGGGGATGACGGTGTGCTACGACCTGCGGTTTCCGGCGCTCCATCGCCACCTCGCCCAGGCGGGGGCGGTCATCCTCAGCGTCCCTGCCGCGTTCACCCGCCCCACCGGGGCCGCCCACTGGGAGGTGCTGCTGCGGGCCCGCGCGATCGAGACCGGGTGCTTCGTCCTCGCCCCCGCCCAGACCGGCAGCCACGGGGTGGTGGATGGCCGGACGCGCCAGACCTGGGGCCATTCGCGCGCCATCGGTCCCTGGGGCGAGGTGCTGGCGGCGGCGGACGAGACGCCGGGCGTCACGGTCGTGGACCTCGACCTCGGCGCCGTGGCTGAGGCCCGCGGGCGCATCCCGGCGCTGACCCATGACCGGGCCTTTGCCCCGGCGCGCGGGTAGGGTGCGGGGATGGAGCTGGGGCGGGGCGACCGGTTCTTTCTGTTCGACACACCGCCCGATCCCGGCTTCGATCGGCTGACAGAGCTGGTGTGCCTCACGCTCGGCGTGCCGATCGCGCTGATCTCGCTGGTGGCCGACGACCGGCAGTTCTTCAAGAGTGCCGCGGGGTTGACCGGGCCCTGGGCTGCGGCGCGGGAAACGCCGATCCGGTATTCCATCTGCCGCCATGTCGTGGCCGAGGGCGCGATGCTCGTCGTGCCCCGATGCCGCGGGCGACCCGCGCCTGACCGACAACCCGGCCATCGTCCAGCAGGGGATCGGCGCCTATCTTGGCGTGCCGATCCGCACCCAGGCGGGCCGGGTGATCGGCGCGCTCTGCGCCATTGACCAGCGCCCCCGTGACTGGGGGCCCGAGGCGCGGCGGACCATGCAGATCCTCGGCGAATCGGTGGATGCCGAGATCGCCCTGCGCGAGGAGGGCCGGGAGCGGGTGCGCGCGCTGCTCGAGCTGACCCGCGCCAACCGAAGGCTCCAGCACCAGGAGGTGGAGCTCCGCCAGGCGCGCGACCGATCGGACCGGATGCTGGCCGAGCAGACAGCGGTTCTGACGCGCATGAGCCATGAGTTGCGCACGCCGCTCAACGGCATCTTCGGCGGCCTCGCCTGCCTGCGCAGCCTGCCCGGCACCCGGGACGGCCCCGTCGAGGGCGCCGGGCCCGGCTGGCTCGCGACGATGGAGCGGTCGGCCCGGGCGCTTCTGGCCGTCGTCGAGCAGACGCTCGAACGGGCCGACCAGGCGGGCGCCGACCAACCGGGCCCCAACCAGCCGGGCGCCGACTGCGCGGCCAGCTCAGGCGCGGTCGCCCCCCTACATGCCGCTCGACCAGGCGCGCGCGGTGATCCGCAGGCTCGGGCCCGCAGCCATGGCCAAGGGCGTCGATCTTTCGCTCACCTTCGACATCGACCTGCCCGAGCTCTGGACGAGCCGCCCCGTGGCGGTCGAGCGGATCCTCGTGACCCTGGTCGGGAATGCGCTGCGCTTCACCCAGCGGGGTGGTGTCACGCTGGCAATGGCGCGGGGGCCGGGCGGGCTGGTCTACCGGGTCGACGACAGCGGGGACGGCATTGCGCCCACGATTGCCGGGGCGCTCCTGACGCCGCGCTGCGGCGAGCCGGTGCATGCCGCTCTGGCCCGGTGCACCCTGCTCGCCACGGCGTTCGGCGGGCGTCTGACGCTGGAGCGGACCGCGCCCGGCCAGGGCTCGACGTTCCGGCTGGACGTCCCCGCCCTCGATCTTGCGTGATCGGGTGGTGCGGTCAGGCGCGCGGCCGCAGGCTAGCGGTGACGTAGTTCACCGACAGGTCGCGATCCGACACCCGCCAGCTCCAGCTCAGCGGATTGAACACGTAGCCCCTGCGGTCGACTGGCGTCAGCCCGGCCCGGGTGATCATCGCGAAAAGCTCGTCGGGCGTGATGAACTTGCGCCAGTCATGGGTGCCGCGGGGCAGCCACCGCATCACCCATTCGGCACCCACGATCGCCATGGCGAAGCTCTTGGCGTTGCGGTTGATGGTCGAGCAGAGCATGAGCCCGCCGGGCCGAAGCAGCGCCGCGCAGGCGCCGAGATAGCCCTGCGGGTCGGCCACATGCTCGACCACCTCCATGTTCAGGACGACGTCGAACTGCTCGCCCTCGGCCGCCAGCCCCTCTGCGGTGCCCAGGCGGTAATCGATGGAAAGCCCGGACTGTTCGGCGTGGATGCGTGCGACGGGAATGTTGCGGGGCGCTGCATCGACCCCCACGACATCGGCGCCGAGCCGCGCCATGGGCTCGCAAAGCAGGCCCCCGCCGCAGCCGATGTCGAGAATTCGCAGACCGGCGAACGGGGCGGGCGCCTTCGGATCGCGTCCAAACTCCGCCGCGATCTGGTCGGTGACATAGCCGAGGCGGCAGGGATTGAGCATGTGGAGCGGCTAGAACTTCCCCTCCGGATCCCACCATTCCGCGGCCATCGCCTCGAATTTCGCGATCTCGCCGGGGTCGATCGTGTCGGTTGCGGTCATGCCCTGTGTCCTGCCTCGCCCTTGGGGATGGATTTTCCCCGTTCGCGCGATATGACATAGGGCAATCATGCGTGAAAACGTGACGCAAAATGGCGCAGAGCCGCGGCGCGGGCTTTACCCGCCGCTCGAGCCCTACCGGATGCACCTCATCGAGGTTTCCGGCGGCCATACCATTTATGCCGAGGAATGCGGGAATGCCGCCGGCGCGCCCGTCGTCGTGCTCCATGGCGGGCCGGGCGGCGGGTGCAGCCCGTCGATGCGGCGGTTCTTCGACCCCGATCATTACCGCACGGTGCTGTTCGACCAGCGCGGGTGCGGCCGGTCGCGGCCCCATGCCTCGGTGCGCAACAACACGACCTGGGACCTGATCGAGGACATCGAGCGGCTGCGCGAGCGGCTCGGCATCGCGTCCTGGGTCGTCTTCGGCGGGTCCTGGGGGGCGACGCTGGCGTTGCTTTACGCCCAGAAGCATCCCGAGCGGGTCCGGGCGCTGGTTCTGCGCGGGGTCTTCCTGATGACCCGGTCTGAGCTCGACTGGTTCTATGGCGGGGCCGCGGGGGCATTCTGGCCCGAACGCTGGTCGGTCTTTGCCAACATGGTCCCGGCCGAGGAGCGCCACGACCTGATCGCGGCCTATCACACCCGCCTCTTCGGCCCGAGCCAGGAGGAGCAGACCCGGTTCGCGCGTGCCTGGGTCGCGTGGGAAAGCGGGCTCGCCGCGCTCGACCCCGGTCCCGCGGGGGGGCGCAGCGGGGCGGGCGAGTATGCCCGCGCCTTCGCCCGGATCGAGAACCACTATTTCATCCATGCGGGCTTTCTGGACGAGGACGGGCAGATCCTGCGCGACATGCCCTCCATCGCCCGGATCCCCGGCTTCATCGTGCAGGGGCGCTACGACCTGATCTGCCCGCCGCGCTCGGCCTATGCGCTGCATCAGGCATGGCCGGGGTCCGAGCTTACCATCGTGCAGGTCGCGGGCCACGCGCTGTCGGAGCCCGGGATCACGGCAGAGCTCGTGTCCGTCATGGACCGCCTGCGGGCCTGAGCGCCCGCGCCCGTTCCCCGTTGTCCGGACAATTCGTGAATTGGGCGCAGATGCCCAAATCGCGCCGTACTTCCGCCCCCGCCGCCCGCGATACCCCGGCCTAGACGGATGCGTCTGCCGCGCGACGAAGCGCAGACCAGATGTTGTGTGGTGTAAAGGGCGGTGTCAGTTGCGTAACGCCCGACTTGCGGAGTGCGTTTGTAATCGCAAGGGCGAGGGCCGGGATGGCGCCGACCGTCCCGGCCTCGCCACAGCCCTTCACGCCTAGCGGGTTGGTGGTACAGGGCACTTCGGTGAACGCGATGTCAAAGCTGGGGAAGTCGCCCGCCCGCGGCATGGGGTAATCCATGAACGAGGCCGCGAGCGGTTGTCCCGTCCGCGGGTCGTAGCGGGCCGCCTCGCCGAGGATCTGTCCCGCGCCCTGCACGATCCCGCCATGGACCTGCCCCGCAACCAGCGCGGGGTTGATCAGGCGCCCGAAATCGTCGGTGACGACATGGGCGAGGATCCGGACCGCGCCGGTTTCGGAGTCGATCTCGACCTCCGCCGCATGGCAGCCATTGGGGAAGGTCGCGGTGGTGTCCTTGACCTCGCCCCAGCCGTCGATGGGGGCTGACCCGGCAAGCTCCAGCAATCCAACGCTGCGGTCCGTGCCCAGGATGCGGTAGCGCCCGCCGTCGGTCGCGGAAAATGCGATGTCGGCGGTAGCGGCCTCCAGATGCTCGGCCGCGCGCGCCAAGCCCTTGGCGATCACGTCCTCGGCCGCGCGCAGGAGCACGCGCCCGGCCATGATGGTCGAGCGCGATCCTCCGGTCCCGCCGCCCATGGGCAGCGCGGCACTGTCGCCGGGCAGCACGCGGATGGAGGCGAACGGGATGCCGAGCGCCTCGTGGATGATCTGCGCCCAGGCCGTCTCGTGGCCCTGCCCGGTGCTCTGGGTGCCGACCGCCGCCTCGACCCCGTCGCCCTGCACGCGCAGGGTGCCGTTCTCCTGCGGGCTCCCGCCGGTGCGCTCGAAATAGTAGCTGACCGCGATCCCGCGCAGCTTTCCCGCCCGGGCCGACGCCGCCTCGCGCGCCGCAAAGCCTGCATAATCGATCGCCGACAGCGTGCGGTCGAGGTTCGTCTCCGGCGCCAGGCTGTCGAAGAGGAACCCCCCATGGGTCCGGTAGGGAAGCTGGTCGGGGCGCACGAGGTTGAGGCGCCGCAGGTGCACCGGGTCAAGCCCCATCGCATGCGCCGCCGCCTCCATCACCTGCTCGGTCGCATGGATCACCTCCGGCCGCCCGGCACCGCGATAGGCATCGGTGGGGGTGGTGTGGGTCAGGACGCCGCGCACCCGGTGGTGAAAGACCGGCGTGTGGTACATGCCCCCCACCAGCGGGGCTGAGAACACCGTATGCACCCCGGGTCCTGCCGTGGAATACCCCGCGCCCAGGCCCGAGAGCGACGAGAACCGCAGGGCGACGATGCGACCCGCGGCGTCGAATGCGCCCTCGGCGTCGGTGGTGAGGTCGCGGGCCTGGATGTCGGACAGAAAACTCTCCGACCGGTCGCCGACCCATTTGACCGGCCGACCCGTCTCGGCCGCGGCAAGGGCTGCGAGCGCGTATTCGGGATGGTCCATCAGCTTCATGCCGAACGCCCCGCCCACGTCGGGGCTGTGGGCGCGGACCCGCCCCTTGTCCACCATCAGCGCGGCGGCAAGCTGGTCGCGGGCCGAATGGGCGCCCTGGCTGCCGATCCACATCTCCCACCCCGACGCGGGATCGTGGCGGACGAGGACGCCGCGGGGTTCCATCGTGGCCACGATCAGGCGCTGGTTGACCACCCGGACCCGGACCCGGTGCGCCGCGGCGGCAAATGCCGCGTCGGTTGCCGCCCCGTCGCCCACGGCCCAGTCATAGGCAAGGTTGCCGGGCACATCTGCCCAGACCTGTGCCGCGCCGGGGGCCAGCGCGTCCTCGGCCACCACGACGCACGGCATCTCGTCGATCTCGAGCCCGATCGCCTCCACCCCGTCGCGGGCGGCATGGGGCGTGTCGGCCACGACCAAGGCCACGGGCTGGCCGACATAGCGCACCACCCCGTCCGCGAGCCGCGGCAGGGCGATCGGCGCGAAGGGGCGCCCGTCGCTCTGCGTCAGCGCGATGCGGCAGGTGATCGGCGCAAGGCGCCCCGCCACGTCCGCAGCCGTCAGGACAAGATGGACGCCCGGCATCGCGCGCGCGGCTGCCGCATCGATCGCGCGGATCGTACCATGGGCCACTGGTGCGCGCAGGACCGCGGCGTGGAGCATGCCGCGCAGCACGATGTCGTCGACATAGCGGCCCTGTCCGGTCAGGAAACGGCGATCCTCGACCCGCGCTGCGGGTTGCCCAATTCCGAATTTCATGGATGCTGCCTCCACCGGTCGTCATGGGTGATCCCATGCGGGGGACCGGCCGGTCAAGACCGGGGTGGGGGATGGATGGGCGCAGGCTGGGGTGTACGGGGCGTGGGACTTGCGCTGGCCCTCGCGGCGGCGCCCGCGTGGGCCGCGACGGTCACCCTGCGGTCCTTCGACGGGGCGATCGCCGTGACCGGCGAGCTCCTGGGCCTTGATGGCGGGGCGTACCGCCTGCGCACGCCGGTCGGCGACGTGTCGGTGCCAGCCGAGGGCGTGCGGTGCGAGGGGGCCTGCCCCGCGCCTGTCGCCGCGCCGCGTGCGCGCCTGGGCGTCGCGGTGGCGGAGGGGCTGGGGGCGCGCCTTCTGCCCGCGCTCGAGGCCGCACTTGCCGCGGCGTCCGAGGTGCCGCCGCCGGTCGTCGCACCCCTGCCGGCGTGGGCGACGGGGGCGGAGCTGTCGCTCGCCCTCGGGGGTCCCGGGCTGGCGCTGGGCTGGGCCGTCCTCGTGCCCGCGGTGGCACCCGCGCAGGCCCTGCGGCGCATCGATATGGCGGGTCTCGAGGATGTGCTGGCCGGTCGCGCGACGTCATGGGTCGCCCTCGGGGGGGCCGCACGGCCGGTGCGCCTGCATGTCGGCCCCGGTGCGGCGGCGGTCCTGGGGCGCGTGCCCGCGGCCGCGACGCTTCACCCCGACGATGCGGCTGCCGCAGCGGCCGTGGCCGCCGATCCCGATGCCCTGGGGCTGCTGCCACCCGGGACGCCCGGCCTGCGCACCCTTGCCCTTCAGGGTCCCTGCGGGCTCATCCTCGCGCCATCGGGTGTCGCGCTCGCCTCCGGGGCCTATCCCTACGCCCGGGCCATCATGGTCCGCGCGGCGGGCCCGGGGGGAGAGGCCGCGCTGGTGGCCGCGATGGGCGAGGAGGGGGCGGCGGCATGGGCAGCCGCGGGCATCGTCCCGGTGGGGGGTGCGCCGGTGCGGCTCGACACCGACGGGCTCGCGCTCGCCGCCCTCGCCCTCGGAGCGGGCGAGACGCCCGATGCGGCGGTCCTCGGCGCGCTCCTCGGCCATGCGGTGGCGGGGGCGGCGCGGGTGCCGGTCGTGATCCGCCCGGGGCCCGAGGGTGACGCTGCGATCGAACGCCTGGCCCTGGATCTCGGCGCCGGGCGCTGGGGGGACAGCGCGGTACTGCTGGCGGGGTTTACCGACGCACTCGGCCCCGGCGCTGCGAACCTCGCCCTGTCGCGCAGCGCCGCCATGCGGGTGCGCGACCGGCTCGCCGCGCGCGTCGGCCCGGCGCGGACGATCTTGGCCGAGGGTTTCGGCGAGCTTCTCCCCCAGGGGTGCCCGGGCACCGCCGCCGGGCGCAGGGCAAGCCAGCGCGTCGAGGTCTGGCTGCTGCCGCCGCCCTGACCGGGCCGCACCTTAACGTTCTCTAAACTGTCGCAGTTTATACAAGTTTTCAGCAGTCGCCCGGCGACGGCAATCAGCACATGGTACGAGGACGCAGCGGTTATGGTGGATGCATCGGGTGGGACGGGAACCGTGGAACTGGCGCCCCGGGTGCATGGCGATGTGGACATGGTGCAGGATGTCGCCCTGGACGGCCTGCTGCATCGGCTGCGACGCGGCAGCCGTGGATCGGACCCCGCCGTCTGTGCCGAAACCGCGCGCGCCTGCGCCGAGGTCTACTGGCGCACCGGTCGCTGGGACGAGGCGCTGACCTGCTATATGGAGGCGTCGCTCTACCACGCGCCCTACCGCCCGGCGGTCTGAGCCCGCGTCAGAGGTATCCCAGGGCGCGAAAGCTCGCCTCGCGCCCCTTGCCGATCACCACATGGTCATGGAGCGTGATCCCGAGCGTCTCGAGCGCATCGCGCACCCGTTCGGTCATGTCGAGATCGGCCTCGGACGGCGTCGGGTCGCCCGACGGATGGTTGTGCACCAGGATCACTGCCGAGGCGTTCAGCGCCATTGCCCGCCTCGCAACCTCGCGCGGGTAGACCGGCACGTGGTCCACCGTGCCGCGGCCCTGTTCTTCGTCGGCGACCAGATGGTTGCGGCGGTCGAGGAAGAGGACGCGGAACGCCTCCGTCTCCCTATGTGCCATGGCGGTCCGGCAATAGGCCATGAGCTCGGCCCAGGACGTGATCGCCTCGCGGTGCATCACCCGTGCCTGGGCGAGCCGGTGGGCGGCCGCCTCGACGATCTTGAGCTCCTGGACCACCGCATCGCCCACGCCGCCGACCGCCGTCAGCCGGTCGGGCGGGGCAGAGATCACGCCGTTGAAATCACCGAACTCGGCCAGCAGTGCCTTGGCCAGCGGCTTCACGTCACGCCGCGGGATCGCGCGGAACAAGAGCAGCTCGAGCAGTTCGTAATCCGCCAGCGCCGCTGCCCCCGCAGACAGAAACCGCGCCCGAAGACGGGCGCGGTGTTCATGGTAGTGCGGTGTCTCGACCGCCCCGTACGCACCCAGACCGGGCAAGGGCGCGTCCGACATCCCGCCAGCGGGGCGTGTGCGCGTCATACTCGTAGCCATGCGTGAAAAGGGTTAAGGACGCGTTAAGGCTGCGGGCGTCCGCTCAGGCCCAGGCGGGGTGGAAGAGCCCGGCAGGGGACAATGTGAAGATTTCCACCCCGTCCTCCGTCACGCCGACGGAATGTTCGAACTGCGCCGACAGGGATTTGTCGCGGGTGACTGCGGTCCAGCCGTCGCCGAGGATCTTCGTCTCGGGCCGGCCCAGGTTCACCATCGGCTCGACGGTGAAGAACATCCCCGGCTCCAGCCGGGCCCCCGCGCCCCAGCGGCCGTAATGCAGCACGTTGGGTGGTGCGTGGAACGTCCGTCCCAGGCCGTGGCCACAGAAATCGCGCACGATCGAGCAGCGCTCGCCCTCGGCATGGGCCTGGATCGCGGCGCCGATGTCGCCGAACGTGTTGCCGGGGCGCACCTGGGCGATCCCCTTCATCAGCGCGTCATGGGTGACCTCGATCAGCCGCTCGGCCTTTCGCGGCGCCTGGCCCGCGACATACATCCGGCTCGTGTCACCGAACCAGCCGTCGAGGATGACGGTCACGTCGATGTTGAGGATGTCGCCCTCGCGCAGCGCCTTTTCGCCCGGGATGCCGTGGCACACGACGTGATTGATCGAGATGCAGCTCGATTTCGTGTAGCCCTTGTACCCCAGCGTCGCGGGGACACCGCCATTCAAGACCATGTAATCGTGGCAGAGCCGGTCCAGCTCGCCCGTCGTGACGCCCGCCACCACATGGGGACCGATCATGTCGAGCACCTCGGCCGCCAGCCGTCCGGCCGCACGCATGCCCCCGAAATCCTCCGGGTTGTGCAGCAGGATGCCGTCACGGGACAAACGGGTCTGAACACGGTCCATTCAACGTGCCTTTGTCAGGGGTTTCGTCCCCGCCCTGGGATCATTCCCGCAAAGCCCCGCGGGCTGCAAGGAAAATGGGAACCGGGGCGGCCACGGGCAAGGGCCGGGTGATGGTGATCCCCCGGGTCGTGATGGCGGTGCCCACGGCATGAAATCCGACACCGGCGGCGGCAGCTTCGGCCGCGGCCGCGGCGTAGGCGGGATCGAGATCGGCCGCCAGCGCGACATGATCGCAATCCGTGCGCTGCACGACATAGAGCAGTGCCGCCCGCGCCCCCGCCGCCACCTGCCGGGCCAGTGCGCCGAGATGGCGTGCGCCGCGTGCGGTGACGCAATCGGGGAATTCGGCGAGCGTGCCGACCCGGCGCAGGTGGACATTCTTGACCTCGAGAAACAGCGGCGGCCCGTCGCCCTCGAGCAGGAAGTCGATCCGCGAACCGGTGTCGTAGGCAACCTCGGCCCGCACCCCTTGCCAGGCGGCGAAGGCGCCAAGCGTGCCCGCGCGCAGCGCCGCACCGACGAGCCGGTTGGGGATCCCCGTGTCGATGCCCGCGAGATGCCCGCCCGCAAGCTCTGTCAGTTGCCATCGAAAGGGCAGGGTCCGCCCCGGCGCCGGGCTGAGCCAGATCCGATCGCTCGGCGCACCGACCCCGATCATGCGGCCGGGATTGGGGCAGTGCACCGTCACCGCCGTGCCGTCCGCCAGCGTGACGTCGGCGAGGAAACGCTTATAACGGCGAAGCAGCGTGGCGGGGACCAGCGGGGGATCGAACTCCATTCCCCCTCGCTAGCCCGCACGCGACCGCCCTGCAAGGAGAAGCCCCATGCCCAACCCCACCGCCGCCATGCTGGTGATCGGCGATGAGATCCTCTCGGGGCGCACCCGCGATTCCAACATGAACCACCTGGCCAAGGCGCTGACGGCCGCCGGGATCGACCTGCGCGAAGCGCGGATGGACGCGGATGATGCCGATGCCATCGTGGATGCCCTGGACGCGCTGCGGGCGGCCTATACCCATGTGTTCACGTCGGGCGGGATCGGGCCGACCCATGACGACATCACCGCGGATGCCGTCGCGCGCGCCTTCGGGGCCGCGATCGACGTGCGCGCCGACGCCCGCGCGATCCTCGAGCGGCACTATGCCCAGACGGGGATCGCGATCAATGCCGCCCGCCTGCGCATGGCGCGCATCCCGGACGGGGCACGGCTGATCGAGAACCCCGTGTCGCGCGCGCCGGGGTTTTCCATCGGGAACGTGCATGTGATGGCCGGGGTCCCGGCGGTGTTCGAGGCGATGCTGGCCGGGATCCTTCCCACCCTGACCGGGGGGGCGCCACTCCTGTCGCATGCGCTGCGCACGTATCTCGGCGAAGGTGACCTGGCAGGCCCGCTCTCTGGCATCGCGGCCGCCCATGGCGATGTGGCCATTGGCTCCTACCCTTTCCAGCGCGACGGGCGCTATGGCTGCACCCTCGTCGCGCGAAGCGCCGATCCCGCCCGTCTCGCAACGGTCGCGGGGGCGATCCGCGAGATGCTCGTCACGCTCGGAGCGCCCGAGATTCTGGAGACCCCGCCGACCTGACCCTCTTCCACCTCGGCAGGCGCCTCGCTAGCATCCGCCCGCGCCCGCTTGGTGGAACAGGTAGACACAAGGGACTTAAAATCCCTCGGCCCCAAGGCCGTGCCGGTTCAAGTCCGGCAGCGGGCACCACCCCCACGGGGCAAAGGGTGCCCGTTCCGTTGTGCTATGCGCGGCTTGCAAGGGAGCCATGCCATAGCGACACTGGCGTGACAGAATTATGTCGCCATAGTGGCGCGGAGAAATCTCCCCCAGTGCGAGAAGGATTCGTCGACATGATCGACCCCATGGACCAGTGGGCATTCAACTTTGATCAGGGCGCGCGGGCGCAGAAGCTGTTCGCCGCCGTGGTCCTGGCTGCCCTTGATGATGCGATTGCCGATGACAAGAAATATGGCAATGGTGAAGAGGCGATCGCCCGCTGGGCGCGGTCGCGCGACGGGCGCGAAGTGCTGATGTGCGCCGGCATCGACCCGACCGAGCGGGCGGTGGAGGGGCTGAAGAGCTTCGTGCGCCGCGGTGTCCGCACGTCCGTGGCGCTCAGCCGCGAGGAGCAGGAACGCCAGGCCGAGGCGGCCTGACGCCGGGACTGGCCTGACAGGATGGAGGCGGGCGGTGGCCCGCCTTTTTTGTTGGGCTTAAGCGGTTGTGAACCCCCCGGCGCGACACTGCGCCAAACAGCCGGGGGACCGCCCATGAACCTCTACCACTGCTTCATCGACCTGCGGCAGGATGCCAAGGCGCTGAGCTTTGCCCATGCCGTCGAGACCTGGATGGAATTCCACAAGGCCAGGGGCACGATCCGCGCCTGGCGGCTCCTGCGGCGCAAGCTCAACCTTGCGGCCGACAATTGCCGGGATTTCCTGCTGGAGATCGAGGTGGACGACCTCGCGCAGCTTGACCGGGCCTTCCGCCTCGTGGGCACCCAGTCCGACGAGGTCGACAAGCTCTACCGCCAGATCACGCCCATGATCGCCAAGGCCGATTTCGGCCTCTACCGCCCGTTTCCCGACCCCGAGCGGGCCGAGCGGATGGCGCTGCTCTAGGTCGCCCCGGCCGCACGCATCTCGTCGGCGAGCCGTGCCTCCTCGTGGATCCGCGGCGCCGAGAACCGGGCGAGCGCGAGATACCAGACCGGGGTGAGAAAGAGCGTGGAGATGGTGGCGAACCCCAGGCCCCCCACGATGACCCAGCCGAGCGCCTCGCGCGCCTCGGCCCCGGGGCCGGACCCGAACACGAGCGGCAGGCCCCCCAGCACGGTCGCGATGGCGGTCATCACCACGGGGCGCAGGCGGATGATGCTCGCCTGCTCGATGGCCTCGCGCAGCGCCAGACCGCGCTCGCGCAGCTGGTTGGCGAATTCCACGATCAGGATGCCGTTCTTGGCCATGACGCCGACCAGCATGACGAGGCCGATCTGGCTGTAGACATTCAACGACCCGCCCGAAAGCTGGATGGCAAAGACGGCACAGGCAAGTCCCATCGGCACCGTCAGCAGGATGATGAGCGCCGAGAGAAAACTCTCGAACTGCGCCGCCAGCACCAGGAACACCACCACGATGGCAATCGCGAAGGTGATCGCGAGCCCTGACGAGGTATCGCCGAGCGTTGCCGCTTCGGCCAGGGGGACGATGCGCATGCCGGGGGCGAGCACGTCCTCGGCCAGCCGCTCGACCTCGTTCAGCGCGTCCTGCAACGCAAATCCTGGGCTGAGCGAGGCTGTCACGGGCACCGCCCGCAGCTTGAGCTCGCGCTGAAGCGTGGCGGGCGCCGCCGCCTCGGTCAGGGTTGCGATCGACGACATCGGCACGATCTGTCCGTTGGTCGTGCGCAGATAGACGTTTTCAAGATCCGACGGATCGTCGATCGGCGTGCCGGTCGAGACGAGCTTGATCGGCGCCGTCCGGTCCGGCAGGTAGACGGTCCCCACCTCGCGCCCGTCGAGCACGGCCTGCAGCGCCTGGGCGAGCCCCGTGACGTCGATGCCCAGATCCGACGCCCGCTCCCGGTCGACCCGCACGGTCAGCTGGGGCTGGGACAGGTCGAAGGAAAGCCGCGCGGCACCGAACCGCCCGTCCTCGTCCATCCTTCGGATCAGCGCAGACGCCGCATCCGCCAGCGCCCCGTAATCGGTGCCCGCGACCGCGAACTGCAAGCCCTGCCCGCCGCCGCGGATCCCCAGGCTGTTGGGCTGGATTGCAAAGGCGCGCACGCCCGGCAGAACGGCGAGCTTGGCATTGATCTCGCCCGCAATCTGGTCCTGGCTGCGCGTGCGCTCGTCCCATGGCGCCAGGCTCAGCACCATGAACCCGCGATTATACCCGCCGCGCCCGGTGATGGAGAAGAGGTTCTCCGCCTCGCCCGTCGCCTGGTAGGACCGGGCGATCGCCTCGATCTGGCGCATCTGCGTGTCGGTATAGGCGAGGCTGACGCCCTGGGGCGTGTTGATCTGGAGCAGGATCACTGCCCGATCCTCGCGCGGGGTCAGCTCCTGCGGCAGGGCGAGAAACCCCACCGCCCCAGCACCGGCGAAGAGCAACGAGAGCACGATCGTCACCAGCGGAGCCGCGAGCGCCCGGCGCAGGATCCAGGCATAGAGCCCGCCGAGCACGTCGCCCGCCAGATCGAAGACGCGCCCCAGAAGCCCGCGCCGCGTCCCCGGGGGTGGTGCCGCGGGCAGGATCCGCGCCGCCAGCATCGGGCAAAGTGTCAGGCAGACCAGTGCCGAGATCGACACCGACATGGCAAGGACGAACCCGAACTCCTTGAAAAGTCCGCCCGCCGTTCCCGGCAGGAACGAAATCGGGATGAACACGGCCGCCAGCGTCGCGGTGGTGGAGATGACCGCGAAGAACACCTCGCGCACCCCGACCAGCGCCGCCGCGCGGGGCCCGAGCCCGAGCGCACGGCGCCGCATGACGTTTTCCAGCACCACGATCGCGTCATCGACCACGAGCCCGGTCGCCAGCACCAGCGCGAGGAGCGAGAGGATGTTGATCGAATACCCCGCCAGCCAGATGCCGCCGAACGTCCCGATCAGGCAGATCGGCATGGTGACCGCCGGCACGATCGTGGCGCGGAAGCTGCCGAGAAAAAGCAGGATGATCAGGACCACGATCCCCATCGCCTCGACCAGCGCAGAGATCACTTCTTCGATCGCGCCCTCGACAAACA
This sequence comes from Paraoceanicella sp., assembly GCA_031399375.1. Taxonomy (GTDB): domain Bacteria; phylum Pseudomonadota; class Alphaproteobacteria; order Rhodobacterales; family Rhodobacteraceae; genus Paroceanicella. The sequence goes on along the minus strand of JANNOT010000136.1, from coordinate 5,540 downwards.
CCGCGTCGTCCGAGGTCACGCGGATATCCACCCCCTCGGGCAGCACGTCCCGGATCCGGTCGACCTCCGCCCGCACCAGGGACGAGATGTCGAGGGTGTTGGACTGCGCCTGGCGCACGATGCCAAGACCGACGCCCGTCCGCCCATTGGCCCGCAGAATCGACTGATTGACGTCGGGCCCGAAGCTGACGCGGGCGACATCGCCGATCCGGGTCGTGGCGGTCAGCAGGACCGCCTCGAACTCCTGCGGGGTCGTCAGGCCCGCGCGGGTGCGCACGATCAGGTCCTGGGTCTCGTTGGTCAGCGAGCCCGAGGGATCCTCGCCCGAGATGTCGGCGATTACCCCCGCCAGATCGGCAAGCGTGAGGCCCCGGCTCGCCAGGGCGGCCTGATCGACATCGACGCGCAGGATCGCCTCGCGGTCGCCGAACACCTGGATGTCCGCGACCCCGTCGAGCGCGGCGAGACGGTCCACCACCTCGGTGTCGACCAGAACTGTCAGATCCTCGATCGCCATGCTGTCGGACGTGACGGAGACGCGCATGACCGCCTGCGCATTGGCGTCGGCCTTCACGATCCGGGGATCCTCGGCCTCTTCGGGCATCTCGCCGGTCACCCGGGCCACCGAATCGCGCAGGTCGTTGGCCGCGACGTTCAGATCGGTCGCGTCGGTGAATTCGACGGTGACCTGGCTGCGGCCGAACGTGGACTGCGACGAGATCGACTTGACCCCCGCGACCCGGGTCGCAGCGCCTTCGATCTCGTCGGTGATCTCGGCATCGATGGTTTCGGGCGCGGCGCCGTCATATTCCGTGGTGATTGTCACCACGGGGCTGTCCACGTCGGGCAGTTCGCGCACCTCGGCGCTGATCAGGGCGGCGAAGCCTGCGACGATGATCAGAAGGTTGGTGACGATCGCGAGCACCGGGCGCTTGACGAAGAGCGCGGTGAAATTCGCCGCGCCGTCGTCCATGCCCTCGGGCATCGCACGTCCGGCGGCCTCGGCGCGGGCGCGCCGGGCGGCGGCGTCCTCGTCGGGCCCGGGCGCGCTCACGTGTCGCTCTCCGCCGGGATGACGGCTGCCACGGCGATGCCGGGGCGCAGTTTCTGCACGCCCTCGCTGACCACCTGGTCGCCCGGCTTCAGCGCCGCCTCGACCAGCACGCGGGTGTCGTTGCGCTCGAGGATCTTGACCGGCACGGGCATGGCCTTGCCATCGACCACCTGCCAGACGAACGGTCCGCTCGCCTGCCACTGGACGGCGAGGGCCGGGACGCTTACCTGCGATTCACCCGAGAAATCCATCTCGACTGAAAAGCCGAAGCCCGGGCGCAGGACGTCGCCGACGTTCTCGATGATCCCGCGCATTCGCAGGGTGCGGCTTTCGGGATCGACGCGGTTGTCGATGGCGACGATCTCGCCCGCGAACACCTCGCCCGGACGCGCGGCCGTGGTGGCCGACAGGGTCTGGCCGATGCGGATCAGCGAGGCGAACCGTTCCGGGGCGTAGAGGTCGATCTCGAGCCGCGAGCGGTCGTCGATGATGCCGATTTCGGTGTCCGAGCCGATCAGATCGCCGATCTCCACCTCGGATATCCCCAGGACCCCGGCGAATGGCGCCCGTACCAGGCGCCGCTCGAGCGCGAGGCGCGCGGTGCGCAGGTCTAGCTCGGCACGCTCCACAGCCCGGCGCGCGTCATCCTCGCTGACCTGACTGACCGCGTTGCGGTTGGCGAGCGCCGAGACGCGCTCGAACGTGGCCTTGGCCTCGGCGAGCGCGATCTCGGCACGGTCGGTCGCGATCTCCTCCTCGTCCCGGTCCAGCGCGGCGAGGATGTGGTCCTTCTGCACCCATTCGCCCGCGGTGAAGCCCATCTCCTCCACCACGCCGGTCGACCGGGCGAAAAGGGCGACGGAGCGGAGCGCGCGCCCGGTCCCGATCGTCTTCAGCCGCGTCGCCGTGCGGTCCTGGGTGACCTCCGCCACCACGACGCCGACAGCACCCTGCTGGCGTCCGGGCGGCGCCCCGGTGGCACCCGGCACGTCGGTGGTGCGCGCGAGCACTGACAGGTCTATCCCCTGCGCGCCGACCCATGCCCGCATGTCGGGACTGACGGCGGCAAAGCCCACGGCGCCCCCGGCCAGAAGCATCAGACTGATCCCGACCTGCGCCCATGGCGACATGCCATCCGTCCTTTCACACCTGCATCCAGCGCGTGCCAATCTGGCCACGATGTAACGCAGCAAACCAAGACTACCAGTCGGTGCCCGTCACGGAAATGTCAGTCCATCGGGGATCACGCAATGCCGATTGCGGCCGCACCGCTTCATCCCGCACGCGCCATCAGGTCCGCATTTCCGCCGGCCGCGGTTGTGTCGATGCTGAGGGTCCGTTCGACGGTAAAGGCTACGGGATCGGCGAGATCGCCGATAAGGGGCAGGATGGCCCCCGCCCGGGCCGAAAGAACCCGGCGCGTCTCGGGATAGGCCACGCTGTCCGCGCGCAACGCCACTGCGGCGACGGCGAGATCGGCGAGCGCGCCCGGTGCGGCCACACCCGACAGCGCCACCAGCGGCGCCCCGGCGGCAAGCAGCGGCTGAAGCAGCGCGGGCGCGTCGGGGGCCACCGCGAGCACCGCGTTCCCGGTCCCGAGCGCGAGGACCGCCTGGGCCATCAGGCTGTCGGGATCGGGACCCATCACCAGCACGCACCCGCGCGGCGCCAGGCGGAGCTGGTTCGCCTCGCCCGTGGGCCCGGGCAGGTCGATCGGCCCGCAATCGAGCGCCGCAACCCGCGCCATGGCGGGGGCTGCCCGCCCGCGCAGCGCCGCGCGCAGCCGGGCGAGCCGGTCCGTGCCCCAGCCGACGGTTGGCACCCGCGCGCGTGCGGCGGCCAGAACCGCCCCTGGCACGACGTCAATGGGCACGACATTGCCCGAACCGGTCGGGACGGCCGCATATCGCTCTACCGCGCGGCGGAAGCGGCCAAGGTAATGCGGTCCCCCCGCCTTCGGTCCCGTCCCCGACAGCCCCTCGCCCCCGAAGGGCTGTACCCCCACGACCGCGCCGATCTGGTTGCGGTTCACGTAGACATTTCCGACCCTGGCGGCATCGACCACCTCCTGCACCCGCGCATCGATCCGGGTGTGCAAGCCGAGCGTGAGGCCGTAGCCCGCCGCGTTGATCGCGGCCACCACCGCACCCTCCTGTCCGGCCCGGTAGCCCGCAACATGCAGCACAGGCCCGAACACCTCGCGCCCCAGCGCAGCGATGCCCGGCACCCGCAGGATGGCGGGGGCGGCATAGCTGCCCTCCGCCGGGACGGCCAGACGCTTGACGAGCCGCCCCTCGGCCTCGGCGCGTGCCACCCAGGCGGCAATGCCCGCCTGCGCCTCGGCATCGATCACCGGCCCGACATCGGTGGCGAGCAGCCAGGGCGCACCGACCTGAAGCGTGTCCATCGCCCCTGCCAGCATCTCCAGCAGCGGGTCGGCCACATCCTCCTGCACATAAAGCAACCGCAGGGCCGAACAGCGCTGCCCGGCACTCTGGAACGCGCTTGCGATGATGTCGCGCACGGCCTGTTCCATCAGCGCGGTCGAATCGACGATCATGGCGTTCAGCCCGCCGGTCTCGGCGATCAGCATCGCGCCGGGCGAGGTGTCGGCGAGCTGGCGGTCGATGCGCTTGGCGACCTCGGTCGAGCCGGTGAAGCACACCCCGCCCAGCCCCGGACAGGCCACCAGCGCCGCCCCCACCCGTCCATCGCCCTGCATGAGGATCAGCGCATCCTCCGGCACCCCCGCGGCATGCAGGAGGGCTACGGCGCGCGCGGCGATCAGCGGCGTCTGCTCGGCGGGCTTGGCCACCACCGCATTGCCCGCGACCAGCGCTGCGGCAACCTGCCCCAGAAAAATCGCCAGCGGAAAGTTCCAGGGCGAGATGCAGACGATCACGCCACGCGGCGCGCCGTCGAGCCTCCGCTCGGCCTCGGCGGCATAGTAGCGCAGGAAATCGACCGCCTCGCGCATCTCGGCCACCGCATCGGGCAGCGACTTGCCCGCCTCGCGGGCCAGAAGCGCGAAGACCTCGCCCCAGGCCCCCTCCAGCGCGTCCGCCGCGCCGCGCAGGACGGCGGCGCGCGTGGCCACGGGTGCGGCCCAGGGCGTGGCCCGCGCCACGGCTGCGGGTGCGGCGGCCGCGTCGGCGTCCGCCACATGCCCCACAATGTCGCGGGGATCCGCGGGGTTCACCACCGGCCGCCCCGTCCCGCCACCCCAGCGATGGGGCGGCGCGAAGGCCGCCCGCGCCATATCCACCGCGGCAATGGTCAGGGGATCGGCCAGGTCCCAGCCCCGGGAATTCGTGCGCGCGCTGCCATAGAGTGCCGCGGGCGCGGGGATCGTCGGGTTGGGCTGGCCGAGATCCGCAGCCGCGAAGGGGTCCGCGGCGATCGTCTCGGGCGCCACGTCCTCGTCGACGATCTGGTGAACGAACGAGCTGTTGGCCCCGTTCTCCAGCAGCCTTCGCACCAGGTAGGCCAGAAGGTCGCGATGCGCCCCCACGGGGGCGTAGATCCGGCACCGCGTGCCCTCGCCGGCCTTGACGATGTCATGGAGCACCTCGCCCATGCCGTGCAGGCGCTGGAATTCGAACGCATCGCGCCGGTTGCCCGCCAGGTGCAGGACCGCCGCCGCAGTGTGGGCGTTGTGGGTGGCAAACTGGGGATAGATCCGGTCGGTCAGCGCCAGAAGACGCTTCGCACAGGCGACATAACTCACGTCGGTATGGCTCTTGCGGGTGAACACCGGATAGCCCGGCAGCCCCGCAACCTGGGCGCGCTTGACCTCGCTGTCCCAGTACGCGCCCTTGACGAGACGCACCATGATGCGCCGGTCGAGCCGTTCGGCGAGCGCGTGCAGATGGTCGATCACATGGGGTGCGCGCAGGCCGTAGGCCTGGACAACCACCCCGAACCCGTCCCACCCGGCAAGGGCAGGGTCCGGAAGCACCGCCTCGATCACGTCGAGCGAAAGATCGAGGCGATCGGCCTCCTCCGCATCGATGTTGAACCCGATGCGGGCGGCTGCGGCGGCGCGGGCGAGGCCCGACAGCCGCTCCACCAGCACGGGCAGCATCGTTGCGGCCTTCGCCACCTCATAGCGGGGGTGGAGGGCGGAGAGCTTCACCGAGATCCCGGGATTGTCGCGGATGTCCCCCGTCGCCGCGCGTGCGATGGCCGCGATCGCATCGGCATAGGCGGCGGTGTAGCGCCGCGCGTCCGCATCGGTCCGCGCCGCCTCGCCCAGCATGTCAAAGCTGTAGGAATAGCCCCGAGCGACGTGCTCGCGACCCCGCTTCAGCGCCGCCCGGATCGTCTCGCCCAGCACGAACTGGTCGCCCATCTCGCGCATCGCGCGCGCCACCGCCGCGCGGATCACCGGCTCGCCCATCCGGCGGACCAGACCGCGCAGCGCGCCCGCGATCCCCTCCGCCTCGTCCTCCAGCACCCGGCCGGTCAGCATCAAGGCCCAGGTCGA
>JANNOT010000358.1:0-18636 GCA_031399375.1 Paraoceanicella sp. | reverse complement strand
AGCAGCCAATTACCTGGGTCGCGGCACCGCCCGGTGCGGGCAAAACTACGCTTGTGGCGAGTTATTTGGAAGCGCGCAAGGTGCCGTTTTTCTGGTATCAGCTCGACGCGGGCGATGCCGACCCGGCGACCTTCTTTTGGTACTTGGTCGAGCTGGCCGCGCAACTCAAGCGTCCCAAGAACGACCGGCTGCCGTATTTAACGCCCGAGTATCTCTCGGACATTCCAGGATTTGCGCGGCGCTTCTTTCGAACTCTATTTTCGTGGTTTCCGAGCGGCAGCGTGTTGGTGCTGGACAACTGCCAGGAGGTCGCCAACCCGATCTTTCACCAGATTCTCGTCGAAGCTGCGAACGAGGCACCCGAGGGGTTGAGTGTTTGCGCGCGAGCCTGCGAAGTTCCAGAAGGCGACCGAGGCGCTCGCCGCCCGCAAGGCCGCTCTCGCGGTCGGCGAGGAGGAGTGGCTCGCGCTCGAGGCCCTGCGCGAGAGCCTCGCCGGGTGAGCTTGCGCCCTCGGGCGAACGGGTCCAGACTCGAACCCAGTAAAGGAGCCGGCATGGCGCTCGACACGGTACGGCTCGCGGTCCTGATCGACGCCGACAATTCGCCCGCCTCGATCGCCGACAGCCTGTTCGAGGAGATCGCCGGGCTGGGCGATGCCAGCATCCGGCGCATCTATGGCGACTTTTCCGGCACCCGGATGGGGCGGTGGCAGAGCGTGCTCGCCCGCCACGCCATCAACCCGACCCAGCAGTTCGCCTACACCACGGGCAAGAACGCCTCCGACATCACGCTGGTGATCGAGGCGATGGATCTGCTGCATCTGGGGCGGGTGGACGGGTTCTGCCTGGTGTCCTCGGACAGCGACTTCACCCGCCTCGCGAGCCGTATCCGCGAACAGGGGCTGCTCGTCTACGGCTTTGGCGCGAAAAAGACGCCGGAGGCGTTCATCCAGGCCTGCACGCGCTTCATCTACATCGAGAATCTGGGCGGGGCCGAGGTGGAGGAGGATCGGCCCCCCGCCCCCCGCGCCCGCGTGTCGGCGCGTCCGGCGCCAGCCCCGGTGCCCGCCGCCGAGAAACCCCTGCGCCGCGCCGAGCCCCTGCCTGAGCCGATGCCGGAGGCGGTCGTGGAGCCCGAGCCGCGCGGGTCCGGGCCGAGCCCCGCCGACGCGCTGCCCCTGATCCGCAAGGCGATGGACCGCATCCAGTCCGACAGCGGCTGGTACCAGCTCGGCGTGCTCGGCACCGTCATCGGCAAGATGTCACCGGATTTCGACCCGCGCAGCTACGGCCATGCGAAGCTGTCCACCCTGCTGCGCAAGACCGGCGCGTTCCGCGAGCGCAAGCGCGAGGATGGTGGGATGGAGGTGGCCGAGAAGGATTAGATTGCAGCCCCCGATTGCGTTACCCTTCCAGCTGGTTCGCCGACGCTGCAAGGATTTCCCGTGACGCTGCTCGCTCTAGACCCGACCCGGCTGCTTCTGATGACAGTCGCGGGTCTGGTATTCGCAGGCGCAGGGCTCTGGCTTCTGCTGCGCACGCGTCCGGCGGGAGGAGCGGCTAAAATCGAACTTTTCGGAATGAAGTTCGAGGCGTCATCCGCTGGGTTGCTCGTCTTCCTGATCGGTGCTGCCTTCGTCGCAGCACCCACCGTGGTGCCTGAGCGTTCAGTACCGCAGCAGAATCCGACATTGGTAGCCGGCAAGCTCGCCGCCACGCCTGCGGTCGGCAACACTGCCATCATCCTGCCCGCCGGTCCGGCCGCGACTGAACAGGAACCCAACAACGGGGCGCATGAGGCGAACCAGATCGCGCGCGGCACCTTCTACGCGGGGGTAACCGATCCAGAACGGAAAGACGTCGAGGATTGGTATGCCATCCCCGCCTCCGGTCTGGTCCAGACTGACGCAGGCGTTCAGATACGCGTGCGTACGGGCACTAAGAACCCATTTTTCTGCGAGGTCTATCTGCTCGACGCGCGCGAGAGCCTTTTGGAAAAAGGCCGGTTCCCCGCTATCGGCACTTCGCTGCATCTGACGGCCTTTGTAGAGCCGACGGCGTTCCTGCTTGTGCGCGTCGCATCGACAAACGAATGGCCCTGCGTCTACGAGCTCCAGGTCCCGTGATCGGTGGGTGACGCCGTCACCCCAGCGCCTTCTCCAGCGCCGGGACTGCCTCGAAAAGATCCGCGACCAGGCCGTAATCGGCGACCTGGAAGATCGGCGCCTCCTCGTCCTTGTTGATCGCGACGATGATCTTCGAATCCTTCATCCCGGCCAGGTGCTGGATGGCGCCCGAGATGCCGACGGCGATGTAGAGATCCGGCGCCACGACCTTCCCGGTCTGGCCGACCTGCCAGTCGTTCGGAGCGTACCCCGAATCGACCGCGGCGCGCGACGCGCCGACCGCGGCGCCAAGCTTGTCGGCCACCCGTTCGATGATCGCGAAGTTTTCGGCCGAGCCGATGGCGCGACCCCCCGACACGATGATCCGGGCCGAGGTCAGCTCGGGCCGGTCGGAGGCCTGGACCTTGTCCTCGACCCATTCCGAGACGCCCGGGTCGGTACCGGCCGCGACCTTCTCCACCGGCGCCGCCCCGCCCATTCCGGTCGCGGCGAAGGTGGCGGTGCGGATGGTCATCACCTTCTTCGCATCGCGCGACTGGACGGTCTGGACCGCGTTGCCCGCATAGATCGGCCGCTCGAAGGTCGAGCCATCCACCACCAGCGTGACCTCGGAGATCACCATGACGTCCAGCAGCGCCGCGACCCGGGGCATCACGCTCTTGGTGAAGGCCGTCGAGGGCGCGGCGATGTGCTCGTAGGGAGCCGCGAGTGCGGCGACCAGCGTCGCCGTCGGTTCCGCCATGCCGTGGCAATAGGCGTGGTCATCGGCAAAGAGCACCTTCGCCACGCCCAAAAGCTGTGATGCCGTTGCCGCCGCCGCATCGCCGCCGCTGCCCGCAACCAGCACCGTGATGTCGCCCAGGGACTGGAGCGCCGTCACCGCCTTGGCCACCGCATCGACCGCAAGCGCGCCGCCCGATACCTCCGCCAGAAGAAGGACCGCCATCAGATCACCCCCGCATCCTTGAGCTTGCCCACAAGCTCCTCGACCGATTTCACCCGGATCCCCGCCGTCCGCCCCGCAGGCTCGCGCGTCCGCAGCACGCTAAGGCGGGGGGCGATGTCCACGCCGTAATCCGCCGGGGTCTTTTCCTCCAGCGGCTTCTTCTTGGCCTTCATGATGTTGGGCAGGCTCGCATAGCGCGGCTCGTTCAGCCGCAGATCGACCGACACGATGGCGGGAAGCGTGATGCGGATGGTCTGAAGGCCGCCGTCCACCTCGCGCGTCACGACGGCATGGGCACCGTCGATCTTGATCTGCGAGGCGAAGGTGGCCTGGGACCAGCCGAGCAGGGCCGACAGCATCTGTCCCGTCGCGTTCATGTCGTTGTCGATGGCCTGCTTGCCGCAGAGCACGAGGCCGGGTTCTTCGGCCCGCACCACGCCGGCGAGCAGCTTTGCGACCGCCAGCGGCTCGACATCCTGGTTCACGTCCGTGCCCGTCTCGATCAGGATCGCCCGGTCTGCCCCCATGGCGAGCGCGGTGCGCAGCGTCTCCTGCGCCTGCTTCACGCCGATGGACACGGCGACGATCTCGGTTGCGATCCCGGCCTCCTTCAGCCGGATCGCCTCTTCGACCGCGATCTCGTCGAAGGGGTTCATCGACATCTTGACGTTGGCGAGATCGACCCCCGAGCCGTCCGCCTTCACGCGGACCTTCACGTTGTAGTCGATCACGCGTTTGACCGGCACGAGGACCTTCATGGCGCGCACTTTCCCGTTCTGGAACCGGCTCCCGTCATCTCAGCATTTATGCGGGAGGGGTAGCGGAAAATTGTCTCAGCGGTTGGCACCGGGCACCCAGAGCACGTCGGCGGCGCCGTTCGCGTTCGCGGCGCGCGAGGCGACGAAGAACCAGTCCGACAGGCGGTTGAGGTATTTCAGCGCCTCGGCATTCACACTCTCCTCCGCCGCAAGTGCCACCGTCAGACGTTCCGCGCGCCGACAAACGGTCCGGCAGAGATGCAGATGGGCGGCCAGCGCCGAGCCCCCCGGCAGCACGAAACTGCGCAGCGGCGGGATGTCGGCGTTCATCGTGTCGATCTCCCCCTCCAGCCGCGTGACCTGCGCCGCCGTCATCCGCAGGGGGGTGTAGCCCGCCGCACCATCCTTTTCCATCTCGGGGCGGCAAAGATCGGCGCCGAGATCGAAGAGGTCGTTCTGGATGCGCGCCAGCGCCGCGTCCATCGGCCCCTCGGCATGGAGCCGGGCGAGCCCTGCGGTGGCATTTGTCTCGTCCACGGTGCCGTAAGCCTCGACCCGGGCCGAAAACTTCGCGACCCGGACCCCGTTGCCGAGCGCGGTATCGCCGCCATCACCGGTGCGCGTGTAGATCCGGTTGAGCACGACCATCAGTTCCGCCCCCCCGACAGCGCGACAAACAACAGGATCACGCCAACGGCGACCGCCTGAAGCAGGATGCGCAGCTGCATGATCTTGTTGGAATTCCTGCGGTTGAATTCGCCGCCCCGCGCAAAGCTGCCGATGCCGAACAGAAGCACCACCAGGACGGCGAGGCAGGCGAACCCTGCGAAATAGAACAGAGGGGAGTTTGCCATGATGAGCGTAGGATAGCTCAGCCCCTCCGAATGTCCACGCGCCTCAGCGCCGCGCCAGGACCGCGTCGAGCGTGCGCGTGGGCAGGAGCCGCTTCAGCACCGCCAGCAGCCGGGTGGGAAAGGTGACGCGGTAGCGCGCGCGGGGTCGCGCGTCCTCGAGCGCTGCGATCAGTGCGGTGGTGACGGCCGAGGCGGGAAGCTCGAACCGGTCCTTGGGCCCGTCCTCGGCGTAGAGCCTGGGGCGCAGGATGGTGTCGTACTCCGCACGGCGGGCGGAACGCTCCCAGTCGATCCAGCGCTCGAAATGCGGGCGCGACTTCACGCGGATCATGGTGGCGATCGGTCCCGGCTGGATCAGGATCGCATGGATGCCGGTCCCGCGCAGCTCCAGCCGCAGGGTGTCGGTCATCCCCTCCATCGCGAACTTGGTGCCGATATAGGCGCCGCGGTAGCGCAACGCGGCAAACCCCAGGACCGAAGAGCAGTTGACGATCCGCCCGTGTCCCTGGGCCCGCATGACCGGAAGGATGCGGCGGATCACGTCGAACGGCCCGAACAGGTTCGCCTCGAAGATGGCGCGCAGCGCGTCGCGGGGGAAATCCTCCACCGCCCCCGGGATCGCATAGGCGCCGTTGAGGAACACCGCGTCGAGCGTCCCGCCGGTGCGCGCAAGGACCTCGTCGAGCGCCGCCTTGATGCTGTCGGGGTCGGCGTGGTCGAGCGCCAGGCTCTCCATCCCCTCCGCGCTCAGGACGGCCGCGTCCGCCTCGGCCCGGCAGGTGGCGAAGACCCGCCAGCCCCGGGCGCGGAGCGTCATCGCGGCATCGCGCCCGATGCCCGACGAACAGCCGGTGATGAGGATGGATTTCGTCATGACATGCGGTCCTTGCCCATGGTGGCCCCCCAGGCCGTCTCCCGGCCCGCGGCGGGGTGGCTGATGCCGGTCTATCGCTTTCCCCTGCCCGCGTCAGGCGCTATACCATATCTATGGCCCAGGATCCCGACACCCCCGACCTGCAGGGCATCATCGTCGAGCCGCTGACGCGCGCGCTCCGCGAGCGGTACCTGACCTATGCGCTGTCCACCATCACCAACCGTGCCCTGCCCGATGCCCGGGACGGGCTGAAGCCCGTGCACCGCCGCATCCTCTATGCCATGCAGGGGCTGCGCCTCGATCCCCAGGCGGCGTTCCGCAAATGCGCCAAGATCGTGGGCGAGGTGATGGGCAACTACCATCCCCATGGCGACCAGGCGATCTATGACGCGCTCGCCCGGCTCGCCCAGGATTTCGCCCTGCGCTATCCGCTGGTGCAGGGGCAGGGGAATTTTGGCAATATCGACGGGGACAATCCGGCGGCACAGCGCTACACCGAGGCGCGCCTGACGGCGGTGGCCGAGGTGATGCTGGCGGGCCTCGCCGAGGACGCGGTGGATTTCCGCCCCACCTATGACGGCTCGGACCAGGAGCCGGAGGTGCTGCCCGGCGCGTTTCCGAACCTTCTCGCCAACGGGTCCTCAGGCATTGCGGTCGGCATGGCGACCAACATCCCGCCGCACAATGCGGGCGAGATCTGCGATGCGGCGCTCCACCTGATCCGCTTTCCGGACGCCGATGCCGCAGCGCTCCACGCCCTGGTGCCCGGCCCGGATTTTCCCACCGGCGGGATCATCGTCGAGGCGCGCGAGGCGCTGGCCGAGGCGTACCGCACCGGGCGCGGCGCGATCCGGCTGCGCGCGCGCTGGCACCAGGAGGATCTGGGCCGCGGCACCTGGTCGATCATCGTCACCGAGATCCCCTACCAGGTGCAGAAATCCAAGCTGATCGAGCGGCTGGCCGAACTGGTGGTGGAGAAGAAGCTGCCCCTCCTCGGCGACATCCGCGACGAGAGCGCCGAGGACATCCGCATCGTCATCGAGCCGCGGTCCCGGACCGTCGATCCCCATCACCTGATGGAGGCGCTCTACAAGCAGACCGAACTCGAGCTGCGCTTTCCCATGAACATGACCGTCCTGATCGACGGGCGCACGCCCCAGGTCTGCGGGCTGAAGGCGCTGTTGCGCGCGTTCCTCGATCACCGCCGCGACGTGCTCGTTCGCCGGTCGCGCCACCGGCTGGACCGGATCGCGGCCCGGCTGGAGGTGCTGGAGGGATACATCACGGCCTTCCTGAACCTCGACCGGGTGATCGCGATCATCCGGGCCGAGGACGAGCCAAAGCCGGTGCTGATGGCCGAATTCGCCCTGTCGGACGTGCAGGCCGAGGCGATCCTCAACCTGCGCCTGCGCGCGCTGCGCAGGCTCGAGGAGCTGGAGCTGCGCGCCGAGCGCGACCGCCTGAGCGCCGAGCGGTCCGAGCTCGACGCGCTGGTGGGCAGTGACGCGCTTCAGTGGTCGGCCATCGCGGCCGAGATCGGCGAGGTGCGCACACGCTTCGGTGCCCCCCCGGCCTATCGCGGCGTGACCTTTGTCGACGATCTGACGGCGCTGAAGGCACGTGATGGGGCGGCCTATCCCATCGGTGCCCGGCGGACTGGATTTGCCGACATGCCCGAGCTTGCCGCCCTGCCGATCGCGGCCATGGTCGAGCGCGAGCCCGTGACCATCGTCTGCTCGCGGCTCGGCTGGATCCGGGCCATGAAGGGTCACCTCGCGCCCGAGGCGGAGCTTAAGTTCAAGGATGGCGACACGGACCGCTTTCGCCTGACCGGCGAGACGACGGACCGGCTGATCGTGGTCGCGAGCACGGGGCGGTTCTACACGCTGCCCTGCGACCGTCTGCCCGGGGGGCGCGGCATGGGCGAGCCCCTGCGCCTGATGATCGATCTCGCACAGGACGCCGAGATCGTGACCCTGCTGATCCACCGCCCCGGCGGGCGGCTCCTGCTCGCGTCCTCGGACGGCGACGGCTTCCTGGTGGGGGAGGACGACGTGCTGGCCCAGACCCGGGCGGGCAAGGCGGTGCAGTCCCTGCGCGAGGGCGCGCGCACCCGCGTCGCCCGGCCGTTCGAGGGCGACCACGTTGCCGTGGTGGGCGAAAACCGCAAGCTCCTGGTTTTTCCCGCCACCGAGCTTCCCCAAATGGCCCGTGGAAAGGGCGTGCGCCTGCAGCGCTACAAGGACGGGGGGCTTTCGGACGCCATCGGGATCACCCTTGCGGCCGGGTTGGGCTGGCGCGACCCCGCGGGCCGCATCCGCACCGAGCCCGACCTGGCCGAATGGATCGGCCCGCGTGCCTCGGGCGGGCGGACGGTGCCGCGCGGCTTTCCGCGTGACACGCGGTTCGCGGGGTGATGGGCGGTTTTTTTGCGGCGGGGCGGGGGGTGCTCGGCTAGACTGTGCGACGATCGAAGGAGACGACCCATGCCGCTGCGCCTTGCCCCCGCCCTCGGCTTTCTCGCGCTCTGCGCCCTGCTGGGCGGGTGTGCGTCCGACGCCCTGGAGAATTCGCCCCGCGATGCCCAGCAGCTGATCGACACCGAGACCGTCCGCGTCATCGCGACCAACCCCACGTTCATCGAAGGCGAGAGCGGGGCCGGGGTGCCGGTGGGCGGCCTGGTCGGCGGCCTGGTCGGGTCGGCGTTCGGCGGTGGAACCGGAAAGATCTTCACCGTGCTGGCCGGCGGGATCGTCGGGGCGGCGCTGGGGTCCGAGGTGTCGCGCAACGTCACGACCGAACCCGCCACGGAGTACCTGCTGGAGCGCGGGGACGGCTCCCGGATCACGGTGATCCAGCCCGAGCAGCCGGCGATCGCATCCGGCACCGTCGCGATCCTCCAGACCCGGCCCGATGGCTGGGCCCGGGTCGCGCCCTACCGGGGCTAGGGCGGGCGCGGCTAGAGGTTGAGATCGGAGAGCGTACCCTCCAGCCGGGCGATCTCGGCCTCGAGCGCCGCCGCGCGGGCCGGATCGGCCCCGCCCTGGATGTTCTGGTCGGCGAGTGCGGCGCTGGTCTGCCGTTCCTGCGCCAGGGCCTGCTCCAGGGCGGCCCGCTCGACCTCGCGGTCCGCGCTCGCCTCGGTCAGCCGCGATACCGCGGCAGCCTGGCGTTCGTTCAACGCCGCGAGCCGCCCCGCCGCACGGCGCCGCTCGCCCGACAGGCGCGCTTCCTCGGCCCGCAGGTTCTGCGCCTCGGCCTCCAGGCTGCGCGCGCGCAGCCGGGCGGCGGCAAGGTCGCCGCGCAGGTCGTCGAGGCAGGCGTCGTAGCTACCCGACACGCTGTTGGCCAGCAGGTTGACGAAATTGATCGACCGGTTGGCCTGGTCGCAATTGTCCGCGCCCGGCTGGGCGCAGGCGGCGAGCAGGGCGAGTGCGACGGTCGCGGCGAGGGGGCGGTGCATCACGAACCTCAGACGCTCGGGGTCGCGACGCCGTCGGGTGCCCCGCCGATCAGGCGGACCATGTCCTCCTCGACCTGGCGCAGGTTCTCGGCATGCCGCTCCTGGGCCGACGCCTCCCGGCTCAGCTCGCCCGTCGGCAGGCCCGCCTGCCGGTAGGTGCCCGCGCTCTGGCGCAGGGCGGACACGCGGGTCTCGGTCTGCTCGCGCATCGTGCGGACGCTGGCGACGTCGTCGGCCATTGCCTTCAGCTTGGCCTCGTAATCCGCAGCACTGACCGATCCGGAGCGGTAGCCCTGGTTCAGGCGGTCGATCTCGCTGCGCTGGTAGCGCAGGGCGTTGCGAGCGGCGCCGACATTGCCCGCGGCCTTCTGGCTGTCGGCCTGTGCCTCGGCGATGTCGGCCTGAAGCCCTTCCTGCGTCGCCTGGAAATCCTGGTTGTCACGGGTGAGATACGTGGTCCCCACATATCCCACCGCCCCACCCCCGGCGAGACAGGCGGCCAGGGCGGCACCCCGGACGCCCGCCAGGTAGCAGGCCGCCGTCCCCACCACCGCACCCACCGCCGCACCCTGCAGGCGGGTCGAGGCGTAGTCGCGTTCACGCTGGCGCAGCTCCTGCTGGGCGGGCGACAGCGCGGCCGATCCGCTGGTCAGGGTCTGCACATCCTGGAAGGCGTTGGGGCTCGACCCGTCGGGGCCCTGGGCGCAGCCCGCGAGCAGGGCGAGCAGCAGGACGGACGCGGTCAGGGATCGGGCGAAGCTCATGGCAACATCCTCACGCGGATAATCCCCAAGTGTTCTCCGATCCCGATCACGGGTCAAGCGCGTTGCGCAACAATTGGTCACGGCCCATCGCGGGATCCGCCGCGAACAGGTCGAGATCGGCGACAAACGCGGTGACCTGCGGCCCCAGTCCCGCGCGCCCGCTGCCCTCGAGCTCGAGCAAAAGGACATCGACCGCCTGGCGCCGGTCGCTGGGGGTGTAGTCGCGGGTGGCCGTCACTGCGATGCGCTCGTAGCTCAGGCCGTTGAGGGTGATGCGGTCCGTCCGTTCGGCCTTTGCCCGGCCAAGATCGTCGATCATCTTCTGCACCCGCGCGATGCTGCCCGCATCGCCCGTCTCGCGCGCCGAGGCGAGGGCGGCGGTCGTCGATGCCTCGAGCTTCAGCGCGTTGCCGAGATAGCGCGTGTCGTCCTGGAGCTGGCTGGTCAGCACCGCCCCGCTGACGAGGAGCGCGCGCAGCGTCTCGAGCTGCGCCTCCTGCGCGCGCTGGCGGTCCGCGGCGATCAGGCCGCGCATGTTTTCCAGCAGCGCCTTCTGGCGCGGATCCGTCTCTGCCTCGATCAGGCTCGCGACGGCGGCGAGCGGGTCGTCCACCGCCCCCGGCGGGGCCTCGAGCCGGGACATCCATTCCTCCTGCAGGCGGTTCGTGCGCTCGAGGCTGACGGTGACGTGGCTCACCAGGACGAGCCGCGCGCCGAAGCTTTCCTGCGCCTGGGCCTTCCCGCCGATCACGTCGAAGAAGGGATACTCCTGCCTCTGGGCGCTGTAGAGCTTGCCCGCATCCGAAAAGATCGAGCCGCCGCGGGTGACCATGCCCCCGACCTGGCCGCCGGGGCGGCCGAGATTGTTCACGCGGAACGGATCGAGCATGATCTCCTCGGCCAGGCCATAGACATCGTAGAGCCCGATGGGATTGGGCTTAAGCCGCCCCACGGGGCGAAGCTGGCCGCGGGCGCTGTCGGCGCCCTGGGACCAGGCATACTCCTGAATCTCGCCCTCCATCGGAAAACGCCGCTCGCCGAAGGCCGATGGCGAGACGACGGCCCCGCCGCGCACGGCGTATTCCCATTCGACCTCGGTCGGCAGGCGGACATAGCCGGGCGTTCCCTCCTCCTTGGGCAGCGCATCGACGGCATTGGCGCGCAGCCATTCGGTATAGACGCGCGTCAGGTCCACGGCGTCGAACCAGGACAGGCCGATGGCGGGCAGCAGCCCCCGGGCGTTCGGTGCCGCGCAGTCGCCGCGCAGCGCCGCGACCTGGCCCGCCGTCATCTCGTAGCGTGCGATGTAGTAGAAGACCTCGCCCGTGGCCGCGTCCGAAAAGCCGCCGCGCAGGTAGGTCTGCTGGAGGTAGTCCACATAGCCCGTCGCGGGATCCGCCCCGCCCAGCCTGATCCTGCGGTCGTCCAGCGGGTCGGTGGGATCGACCGGGGTCAGCACCTTCTGAAACGCCATCGCCCCGCCGCAGGGCAGCGGCAGGATCAGGTCGGCCCCCCCCCCGGGGTCGTAGAACCGCGGATCCCATGGCGCCTGGGCCGCGGCAGGCAGGGCGAGCAGGGTCGCGAGGAGCATCAGGGCACGCATGGCGGCTATCCTTCGCGCAGGACCAGGGCGGGGTCGAGCCGGGCGGCGGCGCGGGCGGCCAGCAGCGCCGCAAGCGCGCCGAGGGCCACGACCCCCGCGACGATCAGGATGAGGGTGACGGGTGACAGGGCGATGACCGCGGCGCCGGGCGGCATCTGGTCGGCAAAGAGCGCGCCTGCCACGGCCGCAGCCCCCGCGAGCAGGATCAGCGACACCAGCGCCCCCGCCAGCGCCGTCGCTGCGGCCTGCACCACGGGGTAGAGCGCCCGCTCTCCCGGCGACAGGCCGAGCAGCGCCAGCATGGCGAGCGTCTGCCGCTTTCGCGCGACCGCCGCCCAGAAGGTGGAGAGAAGCGCCGCAAAGAGCCCCCCCAGCGCCGCCACGGCCACGAGGCCGAGCGCAAGCGACAGGTTCGCCCCGAGCCGCAGCGTGCTTTCGACCGCCCCCGCCTGGGACCGTGCGTCGATGTCAAACCGCGCCTCGAGCCTGCGCTCGAGCGCTGCGACGGTGGCGAGGTCCCGGGCATAGAGCCGGAGGCTCTCGTAGACCACCGAGCGTCCGTCGCGCGGCGGGCCGGTGGTCACGCCATGGTCGGGTACCGCGTAGCCGTCGTAGAACGCCTCGATCAGGTCCATGGTTGCGGGGTCCATCAGCGCCGTCTCGCCATCGAGCGCCGCGGGGGGCAGGACGGCGGCCACGCGCAGGTCGAGCGTCAGGGTGTCGGTCGGCGGTTCGCCCCGCTGCGCGACCGCCGTCAGCGCGTCGCCCGGGCCCGCGCCGAGGCGCGCAGCGGCCCCTGCGCTCAGTGCCACCTCCCAACCCGCGATGCCGGGGGGGTGGACCGGATCGCCCGGGCCGCCGGGCACCAGCGCCACGCGCCGGATCCGGTCGCCATCGGGGCGCTTCACGTTGATGCGCCGGGTGATCGCCCTTGTGCTGGGGGCGACGAAGGCCGTCTCCTCCCACCTCCGCACCTCGGCCGCGTCGCCGAGGGTGAAGCCGTAATCCCCCGGCACGCTCACCCGCAGGATTTCCCGGTCTGCCCGCAGGTCGTCCACCAGTGCAGTATAGACCCCGGTCTTGACCCCGAGCAGGATGGCGAGCGGCACGACCACGCCCGCGATCATCGCGATGGCGCAGATCAGGTGCACCTTCTCGAACCAGAGATCGGCGAGCGCGAGGCGGACCACCCTCATGCCGCGCGCTCCAGCGTGCTGACCCAGGCGCCGTCCACCTCGCCCCGCGGCACGAGGGCCACCTGGGGCAGGCCGTGGCGTTCCACCAGGGCCACATTGTGGGTGGACAGGATCACCCCCGTCTGCGCTTCCGCCGCAAGGTCGAGAAAAAGCGCGAGCACCGCCTCGGCCGTCCCGGGGTCCAGCGCGGATGTCGGCTCGTCCGCGATCACGAAGGCGGGGCGGTGGGCAAGCGCGCGCACGATCGCGACCCGCTGGCGCTGCCCGATGGAAAGCTGCGCCGGGCGCAGGGGCGCCAGCCCGTCGATCCCCAGCCGCGTCATCAGGTGGAGGGTCCAGGCGGGGTCGTCGCGGCCGGTCAGCACCTGGCTCAGCCCCGCATTGCCCGCCGCCGTCAGGAACGGAAAAAGCCCCCCGGTCTGGAGCACGAAGCCGAAGGTCCGCGACCGGAGCCGGGCGAGCGCCTGCCCCTCGCCCCCGCGCCAGAGCGCCGCGAGGTCCACGGGTGCCCCATCCCCCGTCAGGACAAACTGCGCCGCCACCGCGGGGGCACCGGCGAGCCCCAGCAGCTCCAGCATCGTGGACTTGCCCGACCCCGACGGGCCGATCAGCGCCACCGCCTCGCCCGTCGCCGCCCAGAAGCGGCTGACATGCAGGGTGAAGCCGCGGCCAGCCCCGGTCCGGCGCACCTCGACCCCCTCGAGCGTCAGGCGCATGCCCCCGCCCTCAGGGCAGGACGGAGAACGGCATCGCGAACACCCGGTCGCCGTCCGGCGCCCCCTCGCTCAGCGCCACCCAGTTGGCGGGGTCGTCGTGCCATTTTTCGTAAAGCAGGAATTTCGCGCGCAACCCATCGAGGATTTCGCGCTGGAGCGTGCCGGATTTGGCCCACCGGGTCTCGGTGATCTCCATGATCTGCGACCGGTAGGGCAGGTCCGCCAGGATTTCGCCGAAGGCCCCCCCCAGGGTGTCGAACTCCGCGTTCACCAGCGTTTCGGGGTTCTGGGCCATCCGGGCCATCGCATCCTTGATCTGGGCGAAGAACTGGACCTGGTCGGTCTGCCCCTGCGTGCGCTCGCCGATATCGAGCACGGTCTCGAGCACGGTCTTGAGGGTGGAGAGTTCGTTCTTGGTCATCAGGAGGCGGGGCTCAAGCGCGCTTTTCCGCGGGTCCTCCAGCGCCTTGTCCGACACCCAGGCCTCGAAGAGCGGCGGCGCCTGGGTGCCGCGGGCCGACCCGAGATAGGCGAGACGCATGGCAAGCCCCAGTTCCTCCAGCGCCTCGTCCATCTCTGCCTCCGGCGCCTGTCCCGCCGCCACGCGCACATGGTCGGTAAAGGCCTGGACGAAGCTGCGGACCTGGGCCCCGAACGCCTCGCGCGATCCGCCCTCGATGGGGTAGTAGAAGCCGCGGTCCCCGAAGCGCGACAGGGTCCGGTACTGGGTGGCGGCGTAGTCGTGGTTCGCCTCGCCCGCGGGGGTCTTGAGGTGCAGTGTCATCAGGGCGATGTTCCGCTCGCCCGCCCGGGCCTGAAGGGCGCCCGCATCGATGTCGGACCGGGCATACCGGTCGCGCGGGGGCTTCGGCCCGGCATCGGTCACCAGCACCACGTATTTGCCGCCGAAGGGCTTGCCCCCCTGGGCCCAGTCGGTCTTTTCCACCGCATCCTCGACGGCGGCCAGGCTGTCCTCGTTGAAGGCCGCCGTGCTGACGGTCGCGGCTTCCATCTGGGCGAGGCCCGCGGTGATCTCGGCGGGGTCCTCGCGCCGCTTCAGGGGGACGAACTCCTTCACCCGATAGTCGATGCCCGGGGCAAATTCGGGGTCGTCGCGAAACCCGATGACGCCGAAATGGATCTTGGACCCGATCTCGGTCGCGCGGATCTGGGCGATGATCTCGCCCACCGCCTCACGCGTTTCCTCGATATAGGGGTCCATGGACTGGGTCGTGTCGATCACGAACACCACGCCCGCCTCGAAGGGTTCGACGAAGGCAAGCCCCGCAGGCCCGTCCCGCAGCTTCAGCGGCAGGGACGCGACGTGGAGCTTCAGGAACGGATCGGCAGTCATGGGATGAAAATCCTCGACGAAGTCGAGGATGGGGAGGAGGTAGAACTCCTTCCGGATGTCCACATACTCCTCGGGCTCGATCGAAATCACGCCGCTTACGGGCGGCACCGTCCCGCCCTCGGCCTGGGTCAGGTATTCCCGCGCCATCTCGACCGACGCCTCGTGGTTCAGAAGCGCCTCCAGCGACGCCCGGTCCTTGAAGAGCAGGCTCCGCTGGCGCCCTGCGGGGTTGGTGAAGGCCGCGACGATGTTCTGCTTCCACTCCACGACCGCGTCCGCGCGCACCCAGCCGGTGGGGCCGCGGGTGGCGGACGGCCCCGTTTCCACCCACTCCCCCTCGCGCCCGTAGACGTAGAGGGGCTGGAACGCGCCGAAGGCCGCGGTCTGCGCCCCCCCGGCCTGGGCATGCTCGGTCGCCCCGGGCTTGGTCAGCACGCGCTGGAACACGGTCTGCTTGCCGTCCACCAGCATCGGCCTGCGGTTCTGCGCCGCCCCGGGCAGGGCGAGCAGCGCGATCAGGACGGCGAGGACGAGGCGGAGCGGCATCATGGCTTTCCCTCAGGGGCAATAGCTTTCGCGGGCGACGAGGTGGAGCGGGTTGGCATCGGGGTCGAGTGCGGCGCAGGCCGCGGTCAGCAGTGGCTCCGCCTCGCCCGCACCGGCGTCGCGCGCCTCGCGGTAATAGCGCGCGGCCTGGGCCGCATCGGGGCTGGCAAAGCTCGACCCGACCGCGGCGGCATGGGCAGGGTCCCACCATTTGCCCAGGATCAGGAGCGCCTGGGGGTTCTTCTCCCGCACGCCGCGGTCGATCAGGGCAAAGCGCCGCTCCGCATCGCCCGCCGACCCGCAGACGCCAAGCACCGCCAGCGCCTGGTCATAGGATGCGGTCAGCGCTCCCGACAGTGCTTCGGGCGTACAGGCGAGGGGCTGCGGGGTGGGGTCTGCGACGAGCACGTCGTCCTCGGGCCGGGGCAGCAGGAAGAACGCGGCCGCGGCGGTAGCGACCGCGGCAAGTGCGGCGAGCGCGTAGAGCGCCACCGGCCGCGGGCGGGGATCGGGCCGGGGCGCAGGTGGGGGCGCGGGCGGCGGCGCGGGCGGGGGGTCGGGTTCGGTCTTCAGCGGCGGGCGCGTGGGCGCCGGCTTCGGCGGCGGGTCGGGCTCGGGCGTCCGCTCCTGTTCGGGCTCGGGCTCGGACTCCGCATCCTTGCGCAGGCGGTCGTCCGGACCCTCGGTCGCCCCGCGGCGATTGACGCTGATCCCGCCGATGGTGGCGTAGCCGGGCGAGGCCTTGATCGTGCCGGGCCAGGCGAGATCCTGGGTCACGCGCCCCACGGTGAGGCGCAGGCGGGCGAATTCCTCGATCCGGTCCACCATCTCGGGCCCCACGGGGATCACGAGCTGCACCCCCTCCTTGCGCGCGGTGTAGGGGCCGAGGCGGATCGGGGCGGGCTGCCAGCCCTCGGGGCCGAGATACGCCTCGTCGAACAGGTCGAGCACGGTGATCTCCACCAGCCCGCGCATCTCGCCCGCGCCCTCGACGATCACGAGCGCATGGCCCCCCAGGGCGTGGCCGGGGTCGGGGATGACCTTGATGCTCATGCGGCCTTCCCCCTCAGCCCGCCCAGGATGCGCCCGAGCGCGAGGTTCTGGGCGATGTTGACCTCGGCGGTGTCGGTCGACAGGGCGTTGTCCTCGAAAAGCCGGTAGAGCGCAAAGAGCCAGTCCGTCAGTGCGGTCTCGGCCACGGGCTCGGGTGCCGCACTCAGCCCCTCGGCCGAAAACCGCACCGGACGGGGCTGGAAGACCGGGCGGGTGCGCCCGTCCTGTTCGACCTGGGGGCGCTTTTCCGGGGCCATCGTGTCGGTGCCGAGCCGGGCGACGAAGCCGTTGATGCGTTCCGCCGCGATGACCGACACCGGACCTGCCTGCGCCTCGTTGCGCAGCGAGAAATTCCAGCCCGAAAGCTCGCCCGCCACGCTGCCCTCAAGCTTCACGCGCCGGGCGGCGCCGACCAGTTCCCCCACCAGGGTCGCGGCGGTCGCAGGGGCGATGCCGAAGCGGTCGAAGAGATCGCCCTGGTCCGCCCAGTCGCGCATGGTCTCGACCCATGTCCGCAGGGCGCAATCGGCCTGGAACGCCTCGCGCGTCAGGCGGCGCATCCGGGGATCCTCGGCGACGGCCACCGCACCGGTGCCAGCCCCGGGCCGCGGCGCGCCGGGGCGCGGACGGGCCGCCACGGCCGCCGGGGTCGCGGCGACCGCGCCCTGGACGATCATCACCCCCTCGGGCACCCGGACCACGCGGTCCGCGATCCGGGTCGGATCGACCATCAGCCCCTCGAGCATCTCGCCGAAGCGGTGGAGCGCGAAGGCATGGTCCACCGCCCCCACGACCTCGTCCGCGGCCGCGCGCTTCTCCTCCAGCCGCTTTTCCAGATCGTCCGAGACGTGGAAGGGCGCGAGGCGCTGGACCATCGCCCCGGTCACCCGGTCGAGCTGCACCTGCACCTGGGCCGCCTTCATCGCCGGGCGGCAGACGGGGGTGAGGCGTTCGACCAGGTACCCGATCCCCCCGTCATTGAGCGTCATCGCCGCGTCCCAGGCCCGCCCGGGATCGGCGAAATGCCGCTGCACGCCCGGGACCGACAGGCACCCTGCCTTCAGCTCCGCGAGGCGCGACACCTTCGTGGGTACGAAGTCGATCTCGCGCAGGTCGCCGTCGTACTGGATGAACGCCTCGGCGGGGTAGTTGGGGTTGCGCAGCCAGAAGGAATTCTGAAACGGCACGCCCCCCGCCCAGTTGTTGGGCCAGGCGTCGGACATCTTGCCGAACGGGTCGATCAGCGAAGCCTCGACCCGTCGCTGATAGCGCGTGGCGGGATCGGTGCCGGTGGTTGCGTTGTCGCTCAGGTGCATGTCGAATTTCGTGAACACGAAGAAGAGGATGCATTCCGCCCGCGCGCGTTCCTCGGGCGCCGCCTCGACCTGCTGTAATCGCAACCGAGCATTTTTTCTCTGGGCCAGTTCTTCAAGCTGAGAAGTCACCGCCATGTTCCTTCGATTGGATGCCTCCACTTGGTCAGCGAGCGCTGCTTGCGCCGCCCAGTTGCGTGGCGGGCGGGCGTTCTCGTTGTCACGTAGATTCGCGTAGTTGGCTTCTGCTCGTTGCTGCCACTCTTGGTCGCTCCGATGCTGCCACCGCTGGTTGGCGTAAATCGGATCGTAGCCTCGTTGGCTGGATTGGTACGAAAACCAAGGCGAGTACCCTGCATCCGCGTAGTTGGAACCGTAGTAGTCGCCGAAGTAGTAATGACCGTAGTTTGGTCGCAGAAACAGATGGCGGATGAACACGCTCGGGTTAATCACCGTCGTAGGCGAGTACGTGTAACCGCGCTGGGCGCGGAGACTTTCATTAAAATAAACGGGCGCGAAGACGACGCCGCGACGCCGAACCGAGTAGTCGTAATAACCGTCGACGAACACGTAGCCGCTGGGAGTCCACACGTAGTGGGCTGGCACCCAGTCCCAATCCTGATTTCCTTGCGCCCAGTATCCAGGTCGCCAGGCATAGCGGTTCTGATGCCAGATCCAACACCCCGGCAACCAGATATCGTCCGCGGAGGGGGCGCCAATATTAGGACCCGCCTCAACGGTCGCCGGAGGCTCGGGGAGGTAGTCAATTTCATTGGCTGCCGCGTCGGCCCAGTATCCGGAGGTCCATTGCGCACCTCGTTCAACCTCGGCCCAATACCCCGGCACCCATTGGCGGCCGGGGGGCAGGGCGCGCCAGATGCCGCTAACCCACATAAAATCATTCCGCTCGTCGTCCCAACTCCAGTAACCGGGGATCCAGGTCACGTTGGGCCCTTCCGGCCGCTGGTCAGGGGCGATCTCTTCGATAGGATTCGGCGGCGCCTGCGATACCACGATGCCCGGCTCGGGATCGAACGTGACCGTTTCGGCAAATGCTTCGTGCACCGGGC
>JANNOT010000115.1:0-6991 GCA_031399375.1 Paraoceanicella sp. | reverse complement strand
TCTCTTCGTGCTCGGGATCGTCGTCTTCGTGCATGAATTTGGTCACTACATCGTCGGGCGCTGGTGCGGCATCCATGCGGAGGTGTTCTCGATCGGTTTCGGGCGCGAGGTTTTCGCCTGGGTCGACCGGCGCGGCACCCGCTGGCGGGTCGGGCTGGTGCCGCTGGGGGGCTACGTGAAGTACCTCGGCGATGCGGACGCGACGAGCCGGGCGGACCCAGCCACGCTCGCAGCCCTGTCCCCGGCCGAGCGGGACCGCAGCTTTCCCGGCGCGAGCGTGGGCCGCCGGGCCCTGTCGGTCGCGGCGGGGCCGGTGTTCAACTTTGTCCTGTCCATCGCCGTCTTTGCCGGACTTGCCGTCTATCACGGCCGTGCGGTGGACGGGCCTGTGATCGGGGCGGTGACTGCGCCCGCGGGCTTCGACGTCCCGCTTCGGCCCGGCGACCGGCTGATCGGCGTCGAGGGGCAGGCAGTGGAGCGGGTTGCCGATCTCTACCGGATCGCGGACGAGATGACCGTGCCCGGACCGCTCGATGTCGAGGTCGAGCGCGCAGGCGAGCGGCTGAGCCTGACGGTCCCCTATCCGCGCACGCCCCTGATCGGGGGTGTCGTCCCGCGCTCTGCGGCGCTGAAGGCGGGCTTGCGGGAAAACGACATCATCCTGAGCGCCGACGGCAAGCCCACGCCGAGCTTTCGCGACGTCCAGGCGCTCGTGCTCGCCGCCGAGGGGCGCGAGCTGAGCCTCGAGGTCCTGCGCGACGGGGCCGTGATCCCGGTCGCCCTGACCCCCGTCGTGACCGAGATCCCCGATGGTGAGGGCGGGTTCCGCCGCCAGGCCATGATCGGCGTGCTCCAGGGCCTGTTCATCGGGGCCGAGGTCGAGACGCCCCTGCCGTGGGAGGCGGTGGGCATCGGCGCGGGTCAGACCTGGGCGGTCATCACCGGGTCCCTGAGCGGGCTCGCCCATATCCTGAGCGGGGATGTGAGCGCGTCCAACCTTCAGGGTCCGCTCGGCATTGCGCAGCTGTCGGGCGACACCGCGCGCTCTGGCCTGTCCGATCTGGTGAACCTGATGGCCGTGATCTCCACGGCCATCGGGCTCATGAACCTCTTCCCGATTCCGGTGCTCGACGGCGGACATCTTGTGTTTCTGGGCGTCGAGGCCGCTAGGGGCAGGCCCCCGGCGGCGCGCTGGATGGAGCTTGCGTCGACCGTCGGGCTCGCATTGGTGTTGTTGCTGATGCTATTCGCGACGTATAACGACCTCATGCGGCTCTGACTCGCGCGGGTTTGCGCCCCGGTCGGCTGCAGAGGCAGGAAGACCGAGAAAATTCGGGCGGGAGTTGAGCATGGTTGAGGGGTTTGGCCGGGGCGCGCTGCCCGGTCTCTTGATCCGCATGGGCATGCTCTGCCTCTGCCTCGTCCTGGGAACGGCCGCCCTGCCGATCGCCGTGCTGTCGCAGGCGGCCCCCGAGGGGAGCTTTTCGCAGATCGAGGTGCGCGGGAACCGCCGGATCGAGGCGGAGACGATCCGGGTCTATGCGGGGATCACGCCGGGCCAGCGGGTGACTGCCGAGGAATTGAACCTGGCCGCGCGCAAGCTTTTTGCCACCGGGCTCTTCAGCAACGTGAACGTGACGCCCCAGGGCGGGACGCTGGTGCTCGACGTGGTGGAGAACCCCACGATCAACCGCATCAATTTCGAGGGCAACGACATCCTCGATGACGAGGCGCTGGAGACGACGATCAACTCGCGCCCCCGCCGCGCCTATACCCGCGGTGCTGCCGAGGCGGACGCGCAGATCCTGATCGAGACCTACCGCCGCGCGGGCCGCTACGGCGCCGAGGTCAAGCCCGTGATCATCGAACAGCCCGACAACCGCGTCGATCTCGTGTTCGAGATCTTCGAGGGCAGCGTGACCGAGGTGACATCGATCAACTTCGTGGGCAACACGAAGATCTCCGATCGCCGCCTGCGCTCGGCCGTCCAGACCTCCGAGGCGGGGCTCCTGAGCTTTCTGTTCAGTTCCGACAACTACGACCCCGACCGCCTCGAACTCGACAAGCAGCTTTTGCGCCGGTACTACCTCGAACGCGGGTATCTCGACTTTGTCGTGACGTCTGCCACGGCAGAGCTTTCGACCGAGCGCGATGGGTTCTTCGTCACCTATTCGGTGGAGGAGGGCGAGACCTACACCTATGGCGCATCCGATGTGACGACCGAGGCTGCGGGGCTGAACCCCGACGATTTCCGCGCCCTGATCGAGACGGAAGAGGGCGATCTCTACAACATCCGCGAGGTCGAGCGGAGCGTTGACGCGATGTCCTTTCTCGCGGGCCAGCAGGGCTATGCGTTCCTCCAGGTGCGCCCGCGGGTGGACCGCGACGCGGAGAACCGCGTGGTCAACATCACTTATGAGTTGGTCGAGGGGCCCAAGGTCTATGTCGAGCGCATCGACATCCGCGGCAACACCTCGACCCTCGACCGGGTGATCCGCCGACAGTTCGACATCGTCGAGGGCGACGCCTTCGACAGCCGGGCGATCCAGCGAGCGCGCCAGCGGATCACCGAGCTCGACTATTTCGGCACCGCCGATGTGCAGGTCGAACAGGGCACGGACGAGGACCGGGCGGTCGTCGTGGTGGAGGTGGAGGAAAAACTGACCGGCTCCATCCAGCTCGGCGTGGGCTATGCCTCCTCCGACGGGCCGATCGGCAGCTTCGTGATCCGCGAGGACAACTTTCTCGGCCGCGGACAGCGCGTCCTGCTCGACCTCACCGTCGCAGGACAGCGCCAGTCGGTGCGGGTCGACTTCTTCGAGCCTGCCTTTCTCGACCGCGATGTCAGCGCCGGGGTGAATGTCTACTACCGCCGCACCGACCGGAACGACGAAAGCTCGTTCAACGAACAGAACATCGGGCTCGAGCCGCGGGTGGTGTTTCCGACATCGGCCGTGGGCGAGGTCGAGTTGCGCTACCGCATCTCGCAGGACGAGATCGACCCGCGCGACCGTCTGGTGGATGATGACGACAACGACAACAACGACATCCGCACCTCGGCCCTGATCGAGGAGGAGGATGGCGCGCGCATCACGTCCTCGATCGGCTACACCTATACCCACGACCTACGCGACGACGCGATCGAGACGCGCAACGGGTTCCTGTTCTCGTTCGGCCAGGATCTCGCCGGGCTGGGCGGCGATGCCTACTACGTCAAGACGACCGGCTCGGCCAAGGCATGGACGAGCTTTCTGGATGGCGACGTGGTCCTGTCGGCCGAGGTCGAGGGCGGGGCGCTGGTCAGCTTTGACGATGGCTCGACGGTGATCGAGCGGTTCTTTCTCGGGGGCGATACCCTGCGCGGCTTCACGTTCGGCGGGCTTGGCCCGCGCGACGGGCTGACCTATTCCGACGGGCGGCGCGCGGACGACTTTCTGGGTGGGAACTTCTATGCCGTGGGGCGGCTCGAGGCATCGTTCCCCGTCGGGTTGCCGGAGGATTACGGCATCTATGGCGGGGTGTTCGCCGATGTCGGCACCCTCTGGGGGCTCGACAACACCCGCGCGCCGGGCATGCCGAGCGCGGTGGATGACGCGCCCCAGCTTCGCGCCGCGGTCGGGCTCACGCTCTTCTGGGACAGCAGCTTCGGTCCGCTTCAGATCAGCGTCGCCTATCCGGTGCTGAAGGAGGAAGGGGATGAGGAGGAGTTTTTCCGCTTCAGCGCCGGCACGCGCTTCTAGCCTATCGCTGCTGACGCTTCTGGTCGCGGGGGCGGCCTGGGCGCAGGATGGCCTGCCCGTCGTCGTGGTCTATCAGGACCAGATCTTCGAGCGGTCCAGGGCGGGCCAGGCGGTCCGCGCCGCCGAAGAGGCAGAGACCCGCCGCCTGCTCGACGAGCGGCGCAGGATCGAGGGGGCGTTCGAGGCCGAGGAACGCGATCTCGCCGCCCTGCGCCCCACGGTCCCGCGCGAGGATTTCGCAACGCTCGCCGCCGATTTCGACGCCCGGGTCCGCGCGGCCCGGGCCAATCAGGATCAGATCGCCGCCGCGACGACGCGCAAGTTCGAGGCGAACCGTCAGGCATTCAGCGAGGCGGTCCGCCCGGTCCTCTCCGAGGTCATGCGCCGCTACGGCGCGAGCGTGCTGCTCGACGGCCGCGCGGTCCTGCGGGCCGACCCCTCCATCGACGTCACGGGCGAGGTGATCGACCGGCTCGACGCCAGGCTGCCAGCGCCCCCCGACGCGGCCCCACCCGACGATGCTCCGATGGACCCTGCACCGCCGGCACCGGCACCATGAGGGGGTTGACCCCGGGGCGTGCGCGCGGCATCAGCACGGGCCCGATACGAGGGGACACAGGCATGGCCAGCGAGACGCAGACGACGGCAACCACCACAGCCGATCTCGATCGGATCATGCGCATGATCCCCCACCGCTACCCGTTCCTGATGATCGACGCGGTCCGTGACATCCGAAAGGCGGAAAGTGCCGTCGGCATCAAGAACGTCACGTTCAACGAGCCGCATTTCCAGGGGCATTTTCCATCACGGCCGATCATGCCGGGCGTTCTGATCGTCGAGGCAATGGCCCAGACCGCCGCGGTCATGGTGGTCGAGACGCTGGGGATGATCGACAACGAGCTGCTGGTCTATTTCATGACGCTCGACCAGGGCCGCTTCCGTCGCCTGGTCCGGCCGGGCGACCGGCTCGAGCTGCATGTCCGCGTGATCCGTGGCCGGGGCAAGATCTGGAAGTTCTGGGGCGAGGGGCGGGTGGACGGCGAGATCGCGGCCGAGGCCGAGTTCTCCGCCATGATCGTCACCCCCGACGACGCGAAGAAGAAGGGCTAGGCGATGGCCGTTCACCCCGAGGCGAATGTCCACCCCCTGTCGGTCGTGGAGCCCGGGGCGGAGATCGGGCCGGGCGCCGTCGTGGGGCCGTTCTGCACCGTGGGGGCGGGGGTGCGTCTGGGCGCGGGGGTCGAGCTTGTCAGCCATGTCGCGGTCGCGGGGCTGACCGAGGTGGGCGAGGGGACGCGGATCTGGCCCTTCGCCTCGATCGGGCACCAGCCGCAGGACCTGAAATACCGCGGCGAGCCCACCCGCCTGATCATCGGCGCCCGCAACATGATCCGCGAGCATGTGACGATGAACCCCGGCACCGAAGGCGGCGGGGGGGTGACGCGCATCGGCGATGACGGTCTGTTCATGATGAGCGTGCATGTGGGCCATGACTGCCGGATCGGCGACGGGGTGATCCTCGCCAACAACGCGACGCTCGCGGGGCATGTGGTGCTGGGGGACCATGTGGTCATGGGCGGGCTTTCGGCCGTGCATCAGTGGTGCCGGATCGGGACCGGCGCCATGGTCGGCGGGATCACCGGGGTGGAGAAGGACGTGATCCCCTTTGGCCTCGTGACCGGGGACCGTGCCGTGCTGCAGGGGCTCAACCTCGTGGGGCTGAAGCGGCGGGGGGTGGGGCGCGAGGCATTGCACGACCTGCGGGCGGCCTACCGCGCGCTTTTCCACGGGCCGGGCACGCTCGTGGACCGGGCGGTGGCGGTCGCGGCGGCATACCCCGGCAACCCGCAGGTGGCCGAGATCGCGGGGTTCATCACCGCAGGTTCGACCCGGTCGTTCTGCACGCCCGAGGCATGAGCGGATTGGGCATCATCGCGGGTGACGGCGTCCTGCCCCGCCTGATCGCCGAGACCTGTGCCCGCCACGGCACGGACCATCTGGTGATCGCGTTCGAGGGGATCGCGCCCGGCTGGATCGCCCAGCATCCCCATCTCGTCGCCCCGTTCGAAAAGCCGGGCCGGGTGTTTGCCGCCCTGCGGCGGGCGGGCTGCACCCGCGTGACCTTCGCCGGCGGTATGCGGCGGCCGCGGCTCGATCCCCTGCGTTTCGACCTGACCGCGCTGCGGCTCGCCCCGCGCATCCTGCCCATGCTCCGGCGTGGCGACGACGCGACGCTGCGCGGCCTTGCGGGCGTGTTCGAGGCCGAAGGGTTCACGGTTGCGCCGCCCCATGGCGAGCTGGCGGGGCTTCTCGCGGCCGAGGGCTGCGCGACCCTGGCCCAGCCGGGACCCGAGGACCGGGCCGATGCGGCCCGGGCGGCGGAGCTGGTGGCAGCACTCGGCGCCGTCGATGCCGGTCAGGCGGCGGTGGTGGCGCAGGGCGTCTGCCTCGGGCTCGAAAGCATCCAGGGCACCGATGCGCTGCTGGATTTCGTCGCCGAGACCGGGGCGGCGCATCGACCCGATCCCCGTGGCGGGCGCGGCGTGCTCCTGAAGGCGCCGAAGCCCGGCCAGGACTGGCGCATCGACCTGCCCGCCATCGGACCCGAGACGCTGCGCCGCGCCGCCGCCGCGGGGCTTGCCGGGGTGGTGGTGGAGGCGGGCGGGGTGCTGGTGCTCGGCGCTGCCGATTGCGTGGCCGAAGCGGACCGCCTCGGGCTCTTTCTCTGGGGCCGCGCCCGGTGAGACGGCTCTTTCTCGTGGCGGGCGAGCCTTCGGGCGACCGGCTGGGGGCGGACCTGATGCGGGCGTTGAAGGCCCGCGGCCCGATCGCCTTCGAGGGGGTGGGGGGACCGCTGATGGCGCGCGAGGGGCTCGCCAGCCGGTTTGCCATGGCCGATCTCGCCGTCATGGGTATCGTCGAGGTCGTGCCGCGCCTGCGCATGCTCCTGCGGCGGATCGACGAGACGGCACGGGCCGTGGTGCAGAGCCGGGCGGATGCGCTCGTCACCATCGATGCCCCGAGCTTCTGCCTGCGCGTCACGCCCAAGGTGAAGGCGGCCCGCCCCGGGATGCCCTGCATCCACTACGTCGCGCCGTCGGTCTGGGCCTGGCGGCCCGGGCGGGCGCGGCTGATGGCGCAGAGCGTGGATCACGTGCTGGCGCTCCTCCCCTTCGAGCCGCCCTACATGACCGCGGCGGGGATGGGCTGCGATTTCGTGGGCCACCCGGTCGCGGCGCTGCCGCGGATCC
>JANNOT010000088.1:0-1983 GCA_031399375.1 Paraoceanicella sp. | reverse complement strand
CGATCCACGAGGCTGAGGACCCGCGCCTGTGCCTCGCGCGTCACCAGGGGCCCGTAATCCACATCGGCGCCCGCGGTGTAGGGGGCGATCTTCAGCCGCTCGATCCGCGGGACGAGCCGTTCGATCAGCGCGTCGGCGGTCTGCTCGCCCACGGGGACGGCGACCGAGATCGCCATGCATCGCTCGCCCGCCGCCCCGTAGCCCGCCCCGATCAGCGCGTCGGCGGCCTGGTCGAGATCGGCATCGGGCATGATGATCATGTGGTTCTTGGCCCCGCCGAAGCACTGGACGCGCTTTCCCGCCGCGCAGCCCCGGGCGTAGATGTACTGGGCGATGGGGGTGGAGCCGACGAAGCCCACCGCCATGATGTCGGGATGATCGAGGATCGCATCCACGGCGGCCTTGTCGCCGTTCACGACCTGGAGGATGCCGGGGGGCAGGCCCGCCTCGACCATCAGCTCCGCGAGCATGAGGGGCACGGTGGGATCGCGCTCGGACGGCTTGAGGATGAACGCATTGCCGCAGGCGATGGCGGGGCAGAACTTCCACATCGGGATCATGGCGGGGAAGTTGAACGGCGTGATGCCTGCCACGACCCCGAGCGGCTGGCGCATCGAATAGATGTCGATCGCGGGGCCTGCGTTGTCGGTGTATTCGCCCTTCAGCAAATGCGGCGCCCCGATGCAGAATTCCGCCACCTCGAGCCCGCGGACGATGTCGCCCTTGGCATCGGGGATCGTCTTGCCATGCTCGCGGCTCAGCGCCTCGGCGAGCGCGCCCATGTCGCGGTGGAGGAGACGCACGAACTCCATCAGAACGCGGGCCCGGCGCTGGGGGTTGGTCGCGCCCCAGGCGGGCTGGGCGGCCTTCGCCCCCGCGACCGCCGCCGCCAGCTCGTCGGGCGAGGCGAGGGCGACCTGCGCCTGCACCTCGCCCGTCGCGGGGTTCCAGACATCGGTGAACCGGCCCGATGTCCCGCCCACCCGCGTCCCGTTCAC
Organism: Paraoceanicella sp.; assembly: GCA_031399375.1. GTDB lineage: Bacteria > Pseudomonadota > Alphaproteobacteria > Rhodobacterales > Rhodobacteraceae > Paroceanicella. Next base: position 985 of record JANNOT010000088.1, on the reverse strand, counting down.
GAAATGCCCGATCTCCATCGCACTCACCCCCCCTGCCTGCTCTCCTGCGGCCGGCACAGTAGCGGCGCGGGGCAGGGGATTGAAGGGGGCTTGCGGAGGGGTGCGTGCGGCCGGCGCGGATGCGCCTGGGTCGGCCGGTCCCCTTTTCGCCGGGAGGCGCTGGAGCGGCAGGCTGCCTCCGAAGGCGCCGGCCCGAGGGTCGGGGCTCCTCGCGCCGCGTCAAGGCCGGGCCCCCGTCGCGGAGGCGCGTTCCGCGGCCGTGACCCGGCCCGCCTCACCCCGCGCGACCCCGATGGCGGGGGTCTTTCCCGCGGCCGCGCGGCGCCCTAGTGTCGGCGCCGAACCGGGGGAAGGGGCGTCCATGACCGTCAGCATCGCGCACGAGGGATCGTTCGCCGTCGTCACCGTGGACAACCCGCCGGTCAACGCCCTGTCGCATGCCGTGCGGGTCGGACTTCTGGCCGCGGCGGCAGCGCTGACGCCCGAGGCGGGGGTGCGGGCCGTTGTCCTCGTCTGCGCCGGGCGGACCTTCATCGCGGGGGCGGACATCAACGAATTCGACGCCGGGCCGCAACCGCCGAGCCTGGGCGCGGTGGTCGATGCGATCGCGGCCGCCCCCGTGCCGTGGATCGCGGCAATCCACGGCACCGCGTTCGGTGGCGGGCTGGAGATTGCGCTGGGATGCCATTACCGCGTGGGGCTCGATACCGCGCGCGTGGGCCTGCCCGAGGTGACGCTCGGCATCATTCCCGGGGCGGGCGGAACCCAGCGGCTGCCCCGGGTTGCGGATATCGGGACCGCGATCCGCATGGTGACGACGGGCAAGCCGATCGGCGCGGCGGAGGCGGCGAAGGCGGGGATCCTCGACCGGCTCGTGGGCGCGGATCTGCGCGGTGCGGCGCTCGGCTTTGCCGCCGAAATTGCCGATGCGCCCCACCGCCGTCTCGACCCCGCCCCCGCCGTCGCCCACGGCACCGATTGGGAC
>JANNOT010000053.1:0-1629 GCA_031399375.1 Paraoceanicella sp. | reverse complement strand
GCAAGACCATGCGCGACGAGGGAGCCGCCATAGCCCCCGGCCCGCAGCGTGGCGGCGAAATGGGGGAAGTCGATCACCCCGGTCCCCGCGGCGACGACCGCGCCACCCGGCCCGCGGTCCTTGGCATGGGCCTGGGCGATGCGGGGGCCGAGCAGGTCCACCGCCTCCTCGACCAGCCGCCGCCGGTCCTGCGGCGTGGCCACTTCGAAGAGATTGGCGGGGTCGAGCACGATGCGCAGGCGCACCGAGCCCATCTCGGCCAGCAGCCGCGCGGCGAGCGGGGCGGAGGCGACGACATTGGCAAGCTCGGGCTCCACGCCAAGGTCCACGCCCGCCGCCTCGGCAAGCTCCAGCGCGGCTGCCATCTCGCGGGTCAGGTCAGCCCAGGCGTCGGCCGCGGCGTTGCCCGGGTGGTGGCGCCACGGGTCGTGGGGGTCCCTCGTGCCGGTGCAGAGGGTGACGAGCCCGGTGCCGAGCGCCCGCGCGGCAGCGATGACGATGCCGAGCCGCCGCAGCCCGTCGGCCCGGATTGCGGGATCGGGGTGGATCATGTTGTACGTGCCCGAAAGCCCCACCACCGGCAGACCCAGCGGCCCGAGCCCCTCGGGCAGCGCATCGGGCATCGCGGGTCCGCCGAGGCAGGCGAGGTTGAAATGCACGGCATCGAACCCCGCCGCGCGCGCCGCCGCGACCGGGTCGGTCCCGGAAAAGGTGCGGGCGAAGATGCCGACCTGCATCAGAGGCCCCCGTCCACATCGGCGAGCGCCACGGCGCGGCCCGAGGCGGCGGAGCGGGCGATGGCAACGATGGCCCGCACGCTTGCCACGCCGTCGGCGGCGTCGGCCCCGCCGGTGGCCGCGCCCGTCAGGCAGGTCCGGGCGAACCCCTCCACCTGGCGGCGGAAGAAATGCCCGTCGGCGCCCAGGACGCGGGTGGTCGCGGCTGCTGCCTCGTCGAAGATCTCGACCTCGGACGACCGATAGTACCAGGGATTGAAGATCCGGCCCGTGACCGAGCCCCGCTCGCCATAGATCGTGACGCCTTCGTGCCAGTCCATCCGGACGGCAACGGTCAGGTCGAGATGGCCCATGGCGCCGCTCGCGAAGCCCACGTCCACGAACCAGCAATGGGCGTCGAATCGCACGGTCTGGCGCGCGCGGACCTCGGTGATCGGGCCGCCGAACCAGCGGGCGAGATCGACAAGGTGGGAGCCATGGGCGAGCATGTAGTAGCGGCGCAGGTCCGCCTTTGGGTTGCCCTCGGGCTTGCGGGCGTTGGCACTCGCCACGATCAGCGGCTGGACCGCGTCGGTCATGGCGTAGCGGTGGGTGCTGTCGCAGTACCACGCCTTGAGCGCCAGCATCTCGCCCATTGGCCCGTCCACAAACGCCTTCGCCGCCTGTAACCCCGCATCGTAGCGCTTCATGTGCCCCACCTGCAGGTGGCGGCCCTGGGCGGCGACGGTCGCGGCGAGCCCCTCCACCTCCTCGACCGTCAGGCCGAGCGGCTTTTCGCACAGGACATGCTTGCCCGCCTCCAGCGCCCGGCGCGCGGCGGGGACGTGGAAGGCGTCCGAGGTGGCGATGATCACCGCCTCGACCTCCGGATCGGCCAGCATCGCGTCATAGT
>JANNOT010000033.1:0-3119 GCA_031399375.1 Paraoceanicella sp. | reverse complement strand
CGCCCGACAGGCGGAGCGCGTCCTCGCCGGCCTCCTGCTGGATGATGTGGACGATGTCGTCGACGGTGATGACGCCGACGAGGCGCCCGCCGGCATCGACGACGGCGGCCGAGATGAGGGCGTATTTCTGGAACTGGAGGGCGACCTCTTCCTGGTCCATGGCGACGGGGATGAGGGTCTGCTCGCGCTGCATGACGTCGGCGATGGCGATATCGGGGGGGCGTCGTCAGCAGCCACGACAGGCGCAGGGTGCCGACCGGAATGCGGCGGTCGTCGATGACGAAGATTTCCCAGAAGTCGGTGGCGGGGTCGATGGTCGCCTGGACCAGCGCCATGACCTCGCCGACGCTGCTGCCCTCGGGGACCGCGACGAGCTCGCGCTGCATCAGGCGGCCGGCGGATTCCTCGGGGTAGCCGAGCGCGGTTTCGATATCGGCGCGATCGGCGGGGGCCAGCGCGGAAAGGACGCGCTCCTGCTCGTCGTCCTCGAGATCCTCGATGACGGCGACGGCGTCGTCGGTGTCGAGCTGGGTGAGCATGTCGGCGACGGCGCCGGTCGACATGGCGGCAAGGACGTCCTCGCGGACATAGTCGTCGAGTTCGGCGATGACCTCGGCATCGAGGGCGTCGCCGATGGCGCGGGCGAGCGGGGCGCGGTCGTGCTCGGGGACCATCGCGAAGAGTTCGGCGATGTCGGCGGGGCGCAGCGGGGCAATGAGGGCGCGGACGGCGTCGTCATCGGCGGCATCGAGTGCGGTGGTGATGTCGGCGACGAAGCCGCGGGCGAGGCGACCTTCCTCGAGCGCCTCGCGGGGGGCGTCGGTGTCGGGGGGGGCGGGCTCGGCCATCGCCGCGGGTTATAGCGGGGCGGGGCGTTTGCGCCAGTTGGGGCTCAGCCAGCCCCGGACGGCAGCAACAGGCTGGCGTCGCCGTAGGAATAGAAGCGATAGCCCGCGGCGATGGCATGGGCATAGGCCGCCTGCATGGTGGCGGTGCCCATCAGCGCCGAGACCAGCATGAACAGCGTCGAGCGCGGCAGGTGGAAATTGGTGATCAGGCCATCGATGGCGTGGAAACGATAGCCCGGGGTGATGAAGATCGCGGTGTCGCCTTCGAAGGCGGTGATTTCGCTGCTTTTGGTGGCGGATTCGAGGAGGCGGAGGCTGGTGGTGCCGACGGCGATGACGCGGCCGCCATGGGCCCGCGCGGCGTTGAGGCGGGCGGCGGTGGCGGCGTCGATGTGGCCCCATTCGGCGTGCATGCGGTGATCGTCGGTGTCGTCCACCTTGACTGGGAGGAAGGTGCCGGCGCCGACGTGGAGGGTGACGGTCTCGCGAGCGATGCCGGCGGCGGCCAGCGCGGCCCAGAGTTGGGGGGTGAAGTGGAGCCCCGCGGTGGGGGCGGCGACGGCGCCTTCGCGGAACGCGTGGAGGGTCTGGTAATCGGCGTCGTCGCGGGCGTCGGCGGGGCGTTTGGAGGCGATATAGGGGGGCAGGGGCATGACGCCGGCGGTCGCCATGGCGGTTGGCAGGTCGTCCGCAGCAAAGCGCCAGAGGATCGCGCCGTCGGCGCCGCGGTCGAGCATCCGGCCGGTCAGGCCGTGGCCGAAATCGACGTGGGTGCCGGGTTTGAGGCGGCGGGCGTTTTTGACAAAGCTCCACCATTGGTCGGGGGCCTCGCGCTTGTGGAGGGTGACGCCGATGCGCGCGTTGCCGGTGGTGCCGGTGAATTGGGCGGGGATAACGCGGGTGTCGTTGACGACGAGGACGTCGCCGGGGCGCAGACGGGTGGGGAGGTCGCGGACGGTGAGATCGGTGCGGGTGGTGGGGGTGATTTCGAGCAGCCGGGCGGAGTCGCGGGGGACGGCGGGGCGCAGTGCGATGGCCTCGGGGGGGAGGTCGAAATCGAAATCGGCGACGCGCATGGGAGCTTCTTGGGCAAGGCGCGAAGGCAGGAAGACCCCACCCCCGGCCCCTCCCGCAGGCGGGAGGGGAGCAGAAAGGTCAGGGGACGGGAGGGCTGGGCGGCAGCGGCACGGGGAGGACGGCGGGGATGGGGGTCGAGGGCGCCGGGGGTTCGACCTTGTCGGTGGCGATCGAGGCCTTGACGATCTTGGACGGCGCCTCGGGGGGTTCGCCGCGGGTGATGGCGTCGACATGCTCCATGCCGGCGACGACGCGGCCCCAGACGGTGTAGGTGCGGTCGAGCTTCAAGACCGGCTGGAAGACGATGAAGAACTGGCTGTTGGCGCTGTCGAGCCCCGCCGCGCGCGCCATCGAGACGGCGCCGCGGACGTGGGGGAGGTCGTTGAATTCGGCAGGCAGGTCGGGGAGTTTGGAGCCGCCCTGGCCGGTGCCGGTGGGGTCCCCGCCTTGCGCCATGAAGCCTTCGATGACGCGGTGAAAGACGGTGCCGTCGTAGAAGCCTTCGCGGACGAGGGTGCGGATGCGCTCGACGTGTTTCGGGGCGGCATCGGGGCGCATGACGATCTTGACGCGGCCGCCGGTCGACAGGTCGAGATAGAGGATGTCTTCGTCGCGGACCGCCGCCATCATGCCGGGGAGGGTTGGGGGCGGACCCATTTTGGGGAGGACGGGGGGGGCCTTGAAGTCGTCTTTTTGCGGGGGTGCGCCCTGCGCGAAGGCGCTCGTCTCAAACGCCGCGAGGGCGCCGGTGGCCAGCCCAAGCGCAAGAACCAAACTCAACAGCACACGCATCGCGATCAGGATCCCTGGCGGCCGTTAGCATCGACGCGCGCAACGACATCGGCGGCGACGCGCGGGGTGACGAACTTGCGGATATCGCCGCCATAGACCGCGATCTCCTTGACCAGCTTGGAGGCGATCGGCTGGAGGGCGACATCGGCCATCAGGAAGATCGTCTCGACCCGGTGGTTGAGCTGACGGTTCATGCCGGTCAGCTGATACTCGTATTCGAAATCGGTGACCCCGCGGATGCCGCGGATAACCGTCGCCGCGCCCTGCGCCTCGGCAAAATCCATCAGCAGCGAGTTGAAGCCGACCACGCGAATGTCGCCATCCAGCTTTGTGACCTCGCGCGCGACCATCGCGATCCGCTCGTCGTCGGAGAACATCGGCGACTTGGCGATGTTGGTGGTC
>JANNOT010000005.1:0-3519 GCA_031399375.1 Paraoceanicella sp. | reverse complement strand
GTGGCCAGCCGGTGGACGGTGCTCTTGGCGATCTGCAGCCGCTTGGCCAGTTCGCTGATGCCAAGCTCGGGCTCGGCCTCGGAGAACACCTTCATCAGGTGGATCGCGGTGGTGACCGAGGACAGCCGGTCGGTGCCGCGGCGCGGGTTGCGGTTGGTGACGGGTGGGGGGGCGGGAGTGGGCTGGTCGGTCATGTCGGGGGGCTCGCGGCGGAGGAGGTCGTTCCGTTATACAGAACTCCGCTCCGGAATGGAAAGCGCGCGCACCTCATGGCCGCGCCTTTGCGGGGGCGTGTTCGGGGGCGTGTTCGGGGGCATGCTGGTGCCAGCGGCCGTCGCCGTGGTGGTGGAAGGGGCCGTCACCGTGATGGTGATGGTGGCCGTGGGGATGGCCGTCGCCTTCGGGGGCCCGGAAATGCACCCGCTCGGGGCCTGCGGCGCCCGCAGCCCCCGTGGCGCTGTCCTCGAAGAGCAGCGACTTGATGGTGACGGGCACGGTCAGCGAGGGCAGCCGGATCCGGCCCAGATCGATGAAGTCGAAGTTGCGCAAGGAGATCCCGTCGATCACCATCAGGTCCGAGGTGACGCCCAGTTCGTCGCGCAGGATGCCGCCCAGGGTCTGCGCGATGTCGCCGTCGATCATGATGTGCAGGGGCAGGCCTGCCGTGATGCGGGGCCTGAGCGCCAGCGCGATCCCTTCGGCGAGGCGGCGCAGGCGGGGGTATTCGGGCAGAAAGGTCCATTCCAGCGCCAGTGCCGCCTCGGCCTGCGCGGGATCGAGGTCGAAGGCGCGGTACTGCGCGGCGATGGCGTCGGCGATGGCGGCGGGTGCGGGGTCACGGGCCAGGTCCAGCGCGGGCTTGACCACCTGCATGTTGCGGCGCGGCAGCACCTTGCCGGGCCGGGTGATCAGGCTGGTCTGGCCCGAGAGCTGCACGCTGTATTCCGAGGCGCCGAGGGCGGTGGCGCGGATGCAGGCCCCGGCGGGCAGCAGGGGGATGCCCAGGCGGTCGAGCAGGCGGTCGAGCCGGGCCCGGATCGCGGGGCCGAGGAGATGCCCGAGGTCCCCGAAATCGCGGGTCTCGCGGCCATAGACGAACTCGCCCACCCCGCCCGAGATCATCAGGCCCGAGATCATCAGGCCCGAGATGCCGGAACGGTCGGGCGTCAGGTCGGGCGGCAGGTCGGTCAGGAACAGGGGCGCGGCCCGCGACCCGCCCGCCAGCGCATCGACGAGAAGGTCCGCCATGCCCGCCGCGATCGCCGCGCGGCCCGCATCGTCGAGCGCGTCCCCGACCGCAAGGTCGAACCCCGCCGCCCGCGCGTGATGCGCGCCCGCGGGGTCGAGCCGGGTGACGCGGCCGCCTTCGGTGACGATCAGGCGGCCGCCGATGTGCAGGGCGGCGGTCCACAGGACCTGCCCCCGCTCGACCAGCGCAAGCTTGGTGGTGCCGCCGCCGATATCGACGTTGAGGATGCGGCTCTCTGCCGCGTGGCTGGCGCGGGCGGCGCCCGAGCCATAGGCCGCGAGCATCGCCTCCATGTGGTTGCCCGCCGTCGCGGTCACGAAGTCGCCGCCCCGTTCGGCCAGCACGCGCGCCACTGCGGCCGCATTCTCGCGCCGCAGCGCCTCTCCCGTCAGGATCACCACGCCGGTGTCGATGTCGCGCGGGCGCACGCCCGCCGCGGCATAGGCCGCGTCGATGATCGCGCCGAGGGCGCCCGCATCGATCTGTGTCTCGTCGAGGTAGGGGGTGAAGGCGACGGGGGATTCGTGGATGGTGCGGCGTTCCACGATCACGTAGCGGCTGGAAAGGTCGCCCGAGCGGCGCTGCAGGTGGATGTTCGAGAAGATCACCTGGGTTCCGGCCGAGCCCACGTCGATGCCGACGGAAGAGAGGGCCACGTTGTCGCGCAGCCAGATCGGGTTCTCGTCCAGCGGGCCGGGATCGATGTCGTCATGGTCGTGATCGGCATCGGGCCCATGCGCGTGCGGCTCCCACTCGGTCAGGCGGTGGTCGTCGATGGTATGGACGGGGGTGTGGGCGGGCGTATGGACGGGGGTGTGGGCGGGCGCAGGGTCGGGGGTGTCGGCCATCGGCGAAGTCGTTCCTCCATGCGGACCGGCGGTCCATTGACGAGAGCCTAGAGGGAACGTAACCTTCACGCAATGGGCCTGTGCGCCTCGGCCACCGGAAACCCGCAGATCACGCCACCAGGGAGACGGGAATGGCCAAGACAGCGATCGTGTCGGACAAGCTGGCCGAGAAGTTCAAGACCGAGAAGGAGACGCCCTACACCCGCTGGGTCGCGGCCGAAGGCCTGCGCATCATCGACGGCATCCATGTCCCCGACCTCAACACGGTCGAGCTGCGCCCCTGGGCGCGGCGCGGCGGCAATGCGGTCTTCATCAACCACGACGGCAGCCGCACCTCGAACGACTGCTACGTGATGGAGATCCCGCCCGGCGGCAAGCTCGCGCCGCAGCGCCAGCTCTACGAGGAGATGATCCTGATCCTGTCGGGGCGCGGCTCGACCACCGTCTGGAACGACCAGGGCGCGCGGATCACCTTCGAATGGGGCCCGGGCGCCATCTTCGGCATCCCGCTCAACGCGCAGCACCAGCACTTCAACGGCTCGGGCAGCGCGCCCGCGCGGTTCTGCGCGGTGACCAACCTGCCGCCCCTGATGAACATCTTCGAGGAGCCGGAGTTCCTCTTCGGCACCCCCTACGAGTTCACCGGCCGCTTCAACGGCGAACCCGACTACTTTGCCAACAAGGGCGAGCAGAAGGGCCTGCTCTTGGAGACCAACTTCGTGGCCGACGCGGTGAACCTGCCCTTGATCGAGGCCAAGGAGCGCGGCGCGGGCGGCGGGCACATCCGCTTCCAGCTGGCGAAGTCCTCGATGAACAGCCACATCAGCCAGTTCCCCGTCGGCACCTACAAGAAATGCCACCGCCATGGCCCCGGCGCCCATGTCATCATCCTGTCCGGCGAGGGCTACAGCCTGATGTATCCCGAAGGCGAGGCGCCGACCCGCTACGAGTGGAAGGTGGGCTCGCTCATCACGCCGCCGAACATGTGGTATCACCAGCACTTCAACACCGGCACCGCGCCCGCCCGCTACCTCGCCTTCAAGCACGAGGGCGTGGCGATCCGCAACGCGCAAGGGGTCCCCAAGGCCTGGATCAGCCAGCGCATCGGCGGCGACCAGATCGACTATGCCGACGAAAGCCCCGCCGTCCGCAGCATGTTCGCCGAGGCGCTGGCAAAACACGGGCTGACCCCGAAGATGGACAAGGCCTACGAGGCCGAACTGCCCGACCTGCCGCCCCTCGGCTAGGATCGGGGCGTCAGGATCGGGCTCGGGGCCGGGATCGGGCTCGGGGATCGGGCTCGGGGATCGGGCTCGGGGATCGGGCTCGGGGATCGGGCTCGGGGATCGGGGCCAGAATCGGGGATCGGGGTCAGACCTCGATCAGCACCCGGCCGTCCCGCAGGAGGGTCGGATAGACCCT
>JANNOT010000491.1:0-2655 GCA_031399375.1 Paraoceanicella sp. | reverse complement strand
GGCTGATGTCCGTGGCGATGGTCATCACCGGCCTTGTCGCCTACATCGTCGGCATGGATTTCCGCGCGGCCGTCAACGGCCAGCCCGGCATGATCCTGAGCGCCGAGACGATCTCGACCATGTACAACTCGCCCATCAAGTGGGTGATCATGTTCGCCCCGCTCGTCGTCGTGTTCGGGCTGTCGGCCGCGATCTACCGCCTGTCGGTCGGCACCGCGCAGCTGATCTTCTGGGGCTTCGCTGCCCTGATGGGTCTGTCGATTGCGTGGATCTTCGCCGTCTTCACCGGCGCGTCGATCGCCCAGACGTTCTTCGTCACCGCGATCGCGTTCGGTGGCCTCAGCCTCTACGGCTACACCACCAAGCGCGACCTGTCGGGCTTCGGGCGGTTCCTGATGATGGGTGTGATCGGGCTGTTCGCGGCCTCGATCATCAACATCTTCATGGAATCGAGCGCGCTGCAGTGGGCGATTTCGCTCGTCGGTCTGTTCATCTTCGCGGGCCTGACCGCCTATGACACGCAGAACATCAAGAACACCTATCTCGAGGTGCGGTCGCAGGGTGGCGAGGCGATGGCCGAGCGCATGGCGATCCAGGGCGCGCTCAGCCTCTACCTCAACTTCCTGAACATGTTCATGTTCCTGCTCCAGTTCATGGGCAACCGCGAGTAACTGCGCGGCCAGCCATGCGGACCAGGGGCCGGGGGGCAACCTCCGGCCCCTTTCGTTTGGGCGCGACAACCACGTGTCGGGCACCCAAATGAAAAACGGCGACCCGAGGGCCGCCGTCTTGAGGTTTCCACCCTAGAGTGGCACGGGGCAAGATTACTTGATCTTGCCTTCCTTATATTCGACATGCTTGCGCACGACGGGATCGTATTTCCGCACCGCCATCTTCTCGGTCATCGTGCGCGAATTCTTCTTGGTCACGTAGAAATGCCCGGTCCCCGCGGTGGAGTTCAGGCGGATCTTCACGGTGGTCGGCTTCGCCATCGGTCCGTCTCCTCGGGGGTGCGCGCGGGCACCCGCCCCATGCTCAAGCCCGGCGTTCTACACGGTGCGGGGGCGGTGTCAAGCGCGCCGCCGCCCTGCGCGCCAGACGAGAAGTGCGATGTAGGCGAGGGCGAGCGCGGTCAGCCCATGCGGCATCCCGTCGGGCGGGATCAGGTCGAGCAGTTGCCCCAGCATGACCGGGGCCACGAGCGCGCCGAGCCCGTAGGCGAAGATCATCGCGCCATTGGCCTGAACCAGCGCCTCGCCGCGGTAGCGCGCGCCAAGCTCGGCCAGCGGAAACTGGTAGAGCCCGAAGGCGAGGCCGCCTGCCAGCGCCATGAGCACCATCAGCCCCGCGGGCCAGCCCGACCAGAGCGGCAGGAGGACCCCGATGGCGAGCACCCCGGCCGCGCTGACCCCCATCAGCGCCCGGCGATTCAGCCGGTCGCTGAGATAGCCCAGCGGAAGCTGCAGCACGGCGTTGCCGAGCGCGACCAGCGCGACCAGCAGGACAGCGAGATCCTCGCCCAGCCCCTCGCGCAGCGCCCAGACGGGAAGAAGGCCGAGCGCCCCGAACTCGAAGCAGCCAAAGAGCACCGCCCCCCAGAGCAGCGAGGGGTCCGTGCGAAAGAAGCGCAGCGTCCCCCCGACCGAGCCGTGCCCGGCATCGAGATCGCGCGGCATCTGCGCGCGCGCCAGGACCAGCGGCACCAGGGTCAGCAGCATCACCGCGGCGGCGGCCAAAAAGGGCGCCCAGCCCTGCGTGCCGACAAGCGCGAGCAGGATGGGGCCCAGAAAGAACCCGATCGCGAGGAAAAGCCCGTAGACCCCGAGCCAGAGCCCGCGACGCTCCGCCGGGGCCGCCGCCACGATCCAGAGCTCGGATGCGTAGAAAAGCGCGGTGACGCAGAGGCTGAAGAGCAGCCGCAGGCCGGTCCAGACCCAGTAGTCGCGCAGCACGGGCACGAGGAGCAGCAGCGCCGTCGCCCCGAGCGTCGCGCCGACGAGCAGCCCCGGCAGCCCCGTCCGCCGCAGCACCCGCGGCATCAGAAGCCCGCCGCCGAGGATCGCGAAGGCAAGGGTGGAGTTCGACACCCCGATCCAGAGGCCGGAGATCCCCATCCCCTCCATCAGCACGGCAAAAAGCGGCTGGGTGACCGATATGCTGAAGCCCACGATCGAGATCGCCGCGATCGCCGCGACGAGCCCGAGCCCGACGGCCGCGCCCCCCTCAGAGCGCGGCGAAATAGGAGCGCTGGTCGTCATGGTGGAAATAGGGGATGGGGCGGTCGTCGAGGCCTGTCGCGAGGATCTCCTCGACCTCGGCCAGCACGATCTCGGTGATGAAGGGCAGGGGCAGGGCGCGGGCCGCGTCAAGCTCCAGCCAGGTGAGATGCGACAGCTCGTCCGACGCGCGGCTGAAATCATCGGGATCGCCTGCGATCGCCGTTGCATCGGCCAGAAAGAACCGGGCATCGAACCGACGCGGCCGCCCGGGCGGCGTGACCGCGCGAAAGATGAACCGCAGCGCCTCGGTCGCGGGCAATAGCCCCAGGGCGAAGAAGCCCGACCAGTCCGGGCCGTGTTCGCCCGCGGGCCCCGTCCCGGGCCGCCCGAGGGCGAGGCCCGTCTCCTCGAACGTCTCGCGCACGGCCGCGAGCGC
>JANNOT010000482.1:0-1584 GCA_031399375.1 Paraoceanicella sp. | reverse complement strand
GCTATGGATGAGATCGACGGCGATCGGCGGGACCTCGGTCAGGCGCGGGACCGGTGCATCGGGGAACGTCTCGGCCGTGACGCGGCCGCCTTCGGTCGGGAGATCGTCCGTCAACATCATCCCGAGGCTCCAGACCAGGTTGCCCTCGCATTGCGCGCGCACCTGGTCCGGATTGATGACGAGACCGCAATCGTGGACGCACCAGAGACGCGTGACGCGCACCCGGCCACGCGCGTCCACGGCCACATCCGCGACGGCGGCCGCATAGCTCGTGCCCTTGTAGCTGCCGCACGCGATGCCGCGCCCGGTGCGGTGGTCCACGACCGGCGTCGCGGGACCGTCCCAGGCGGCGATCTCGCCCGCGCGCAGGAGCACACCGGCGAGGAGCGGGTCCTCGAGATGCGCAAGACGGAAGTCCAGCGGGTCGGCACCTGCCACGATCGCAGCCTCGTCGATCGCGCTCTCGACCGCCAGCCCGTTCGGCCCCGCTCCAAGGAGTTGAAGACGGGCAGTTCATCGTTACCGCGGCCGCGGCTCCGCGCCCCCTACCCAGGTAGTTGCTCTGCCGCGCCCGGACATCCCGAGCGCGGCGGGGAGGCGTTTCAGAGCGACGCCTCCCAGGACTTGAAGCTGATATTTGCCGTCGCGGGACCTGCATCCGCTATCTTGCGGATGTTCGCCCAGGTCTGCTTGTAGTTTGGCAGGACCAGCTCGTTGGTGCCCGCGTTGATCACGTTGCCCTGGGTGCCGCCAGGCGCGCCGAAGAGCATGAACGTCTCGTTCCGCCGCGCCGTGGGCTCGATGTAGACCATCGCCTGGGTGGCGCCGACATCGTTGTAGACCTCGGCCATGTCGCCGTTCTTAAGGCCGAGTTCCGCCGCGTCGTCGGGGTTGATCTGCAGGAACGGCAGCGGGAAGCGGTCCATGGCAAAGTCGCTGTCCTGGTCGAGGAACCAGTTCTGCCAGTTCAGGTTGGACCGGCCATTGTTCACCAGGAACCGGTGCGCCGCCTTTTGCGCATCCTTGCCCGGGGCCTGGAGCCCGCGCCAGGCGCCCATGCAGAACAGAGCCTTCCTGTCCTCGCGCCCATGGCGGGTAAAGGCACCGTCCTCGTAGAGGCGCTGAGTGCCGACCAGCTTGCCGTCGGCAAAGCCCGTCACAGGCTCCTGCACCCCGTTGGTGCCCATGTCGCGCAGGCGGGCATAGGTCACCTCGGGGTTCGCGGTGTGGTACCCGTCCATGAAGGCATCCTCCTCGGTCTGCCAGTCATACCCCGCGAACTGGGCGGCATAGTCGGCGCGACCGTCCTCGGCGATCACGCGTTCCAGGTGGTTGGCGAGGCGTGCGGCGATCAGGCAGTCGGGCATCGCCTGGCCGGGGCCATCCATGTACTTTTCCGTCAGCCGCAGGCGCCGCTCGCCGTTCATCGAGGTGAGGTTCATCTCCCCCGCCTCGACCGCGGGCAGGATGACATGGGCCGCCTGCCCGATCTGGCTGTGGATGATGTCCACGTTCACGCTGAAGAGCCCGCCCGCCTCGATGGCCGCCACGATGGCATCGACCTGCTCGGCGCGGGTCTTGCCC
>JANNOT010000467.1:0-1524 GCA_031399375.1 Paraoceanicella sp. | reverse complement strand
CTTTACTGGGTTCGAGTCTGGACCCGTTCGCCCGAGGGCGCAAGCTCACCCGGCGAGGCTCTCGCGCAGGGCCTCGAGCGCGAGCCACTCCTCCTCGCCTATCGCGAGAGCGGCCTTGCGGGCGGCGAGCGCCTCGGTCGCCTTCTGGAACTTCGCAGGCTCGCGCGCAAACAGCGCCGGATCCGCCAGCAGCGCCTCGAGCTTGGCGATCTCGGCCGCGAGGCGGTCCATCTCGGCTGGCAGGATGTCGAGCCGGTGCGCCTGCCGGAAGCTCAGCCGACCGCCGCGCCGGTTCGGCCCGGGCGGGGCCGCAGGCTGGGTCGGAGCCTGGGCCAGAGCCTGGGGCACAGCCCGGGTCCCACCCCGGGCGGGCGGGCCGGGCGCCTGCGGCACAGCCGCCGCACCGCGCTGCGCGAGATAGTCGGTCCAGCCCCCGGCATAGACCGTCGCCTCGCCACCCGGTGCCAGTGCAACGGTGGTCGTGGCGACGCGGTCGAGGAAGTCGCGGTCATGGCTGACCAGCAGCACCGTGCCGTCATAGTCGTCGAGGATCTCTTGGAAGAGATCGAGCGTCTCGACATCGAGATCGTTGGTCGGCTCGTCGAGGATCAGGAGGTTGCTTTCCCGTGCCATGATGCGGGCAAGCAGGAGCCGCGCCCGCTCGCCCCCCGACAGGGCCCGGACCGGGCCGCGGGCCTGGCGCTCGTCGAAGAGGAAATCCTTCAGGTAGCCGACCACATGGCGCGGGGTGCCGCGGACCATCACCTGGTCCGCCCGGCCGCCGACGGACAGCGCCTTGTCCTCGGTCAGGCTTTCCCACAGGGTCTTGTCGGGATCGAGCTCCGCGCGGTTCTGGTCGAAGAGCGCGGGCACGAGCCCGGACCCGAGCCGCAGCGTACCGCTGTCGGGCGGGATGGTGCCGGTCAGAAGCCCGATCAGGGTCGTCTTTCCGATCCCGTTCGGGCCCACAAGTGCCACCCGCTCGCCGCGCATCACCCGCAGGTCGAAATCGCGCAGGATGACCCGGTCGCCGAAGGCCTTGGAGATGCCCTGCGCCTCGATCACCAGCTTGCCCGATTTCGGGCCGCTGTCGAGTGCCATGCGCGCGGGGCCGGTGCGCTGGATCTGGGCGCGGCGGTCGTCGCGCATCTCGGCCAGCCGCCGCACCCGGCCCTGGTTGCGCTTGCGCCGGGCGGATATGCCCTCCACCGCCCATTTGCCTTCGGATTTCAGCAGGCGGTCAAGCTTGTGGCGCTGCTGGTCCTCTTCCTCGAACACCTTGTCGCGCCAGTCCTCGAACCCGTCGAAGCCGCGCTCGGTCCGCCGGATCTCGCCCCGGTCCACCCAGAGCGTCGCGCGGGTGAGCCTGCGCAGGAACGCACGGTCGTGGGAGATCAGGAGGAACGCCGCGCGGGTGTCGGCGAGATATTCCTCGAGCCAGAGCGTGGCCTCGATGTCGAGGTGGTTGGTGGGCTCGTCGAGCAGCATCAGGTCGGGCTCGGCCGCGATCAGGCGTGCAAGCGC
>JANNOT010000424.1:0-5593 GCA_031399375.1 Paraoceanicella sp. | reverse complement strand
GGGGTGACAGGAGGCGCGCTCATCATCCTGGGCGAGGATTATGGCGAGGGGTCCTCGATCATGCAGGAACGCTCCCACGCCTTTGCCATGAAATCCCAGGTCTGGCTGCTGGACCCGCGGCCCAACCTGCCATCCATCGTCGCGGCGGTCGAACACGGGTTCGCGCTGTCCGAGGCGTCGAACACCCCCGTCATGCTGATGGTCCGCATCCGCTGCTGCCATGTCCACGGGTCCTTCACGGCGAAGGACAACGTGCGGCCCGCGATGACCGTGGCCGATGCGCTGGCCGCGCCCCGGCGCGACACCGGGCGGATCGTGCTGCCGCCTGCGTCGTTCCTGCACGAGCGGGAGAAGATCGAGCGGCGGCTTCCCGCTGCGATCGACTATGTCCGCGCCCATGGCCTGAACGAGCGCTTCGGCGGCGACGGGCGGGTGGGGAACATCCTGCAGGGGGGCATGTACAACGCGGTGATCCGCGCGCTGCAGCGGCTCGGCCTCGCCGACCTCTACGGCGAGACGACGGTGCCGCTCTACGTCATGAACGTGACCTATCCGCTGGTGCCCGACGAGATCCTGGGGTTCTGCGCGGGCAAGGACGCGGTGCTGGTGGTCGAGGAGGGCCAGCCCAACTACCTCGAACAAGCCATCGGCGCGATGCTCTACCAGAACGGCGGGACCGCGCGGCTCCTGGGCAAGGGGATGCTGCCCATGGCAGGGGAATACACCGGCGAGGTGATGCTGACCGGCCTGCGCGACTTCCTGCGCGACCATTCCGATCTGTTGCCCGCGGGCGTGCGGGCGCCGAACGCGCCACCGCCGAGCTTTGCCGCGGACCTACAGGGCGCCGTTCCGCCCCGCCCACCAGGGTTCTGCATCGGTTGCCCCGAACGCCCAATCTTTGCCGCGACCAAGCTGGTGGAGCAGGATCTGGGCCCCCACCACATCGCGTCCGACATCGGGTGCCACCTCTTTTCCATCATGCCGCCCTTCGAGCTCGGGGCGACCACCATGGGCTACGGGCTCGGACCCGCCTCGGCCTCGGCCTTCAACAGCCCGGAGGCGACACGGCGGTCCATCAGCTTCGTCGGCGACGGGGGATTCTGGCACAACGGCCTCACGTCCTCGATCGGGAATGCGGTGTTCAATCGCAACGACGGGGTGATCGTGGTGGTGGACAACTACTATTCCGCGGCCACGGGGGGGCAGGACATCCTGTCATCGCGGGCGACCAACCGGACGAAATCGACCGCGCATCCGATCGCGAAGGCGCTCGCGGGCATGGGCGTGACATGGATCCGCCAGATCGACCGGACCTATGACGTGGGCGCGATGCGCGCGACGCTGACGGAGGCGCTGACCACGACCGCACCCGGGCCAAAGGTGATCGTCGCGTCCTCGGAATGCATGCTCAACCGCCAGCGGCGCGAGGCACCGATCCTGAAGCAGGCGGCGGCAGACGGGAAGCGGGTGGTGCGCACCCGCTTTGGCATCGACGAGGATGTGTGTACCGGGGACCACGCCTGCATGCGCCTGTCGGGGTGCCCGTCGCTGACGCTCAAGACCCTCGACGATCCCCTGCGCGACGATCCGGTGGCCAGCATCGACCAGAGCTGCGTCGGCTGCGGGAACTGCGGCGAGGTGGCGGAGGCGGCGGTCCTCTGCCCATCCTTCTGGCAGGCCGACATCGTGACCAACCCGGGGCGCTGGGACCGGTTCTGGGCCCGCGTGAACGGCGCGGTCATCGGCTGGCTGCAACGCCGCCGCTCCGCCCGGCGGCTGGAGGTGGTGCGATGACCCCGGGCATCCTGAAGCTCGCCATCCTGGCCGTGGGGGGCCAGGGCGGGGGCGTGCTGACCGAGTGGATCGTGGCGCTGGCCGAGCGCTGCGGCTACGCGGTGCAGTCGAGCTATGTCGCGGGGGTCGCCCAGCGCACCGGGGCCACGATCTACTATGTCGAGATGGCGCCGCGGTCAGAGGGTCGGAGCCCGGTCTTCGCGCTCGCTCCCGCACCCGGGGACGTGGACATCCTGATCGCAGCGGAGCTTGCCGAGGCGGGGCGGGCGATCCAGCGCGGATTCGTGACGCCGGACCGGACGGTCCTGATCGCCTCGACCCATCGCCTCCTTGCGGTGTCGGAAAAGATCGTGCCCGGCGACGGGCGGGCGGAGGCGGAGCGGGTGATCGAGGTCGCGACCCGGGCGGCAACCCGGTTCGTCGGGTTCGACATGCAACGGATCGCGGAGGCGGCGGGAACGGTGGTGTCGGCCGCGCTCTTCGGCGCGCTGGCGGGGGCGGGGGTCCTGCCCTTTGCCCGCGCGCGGTTCGAGGAGGTCGTGCACGCGGGCCGGGGCGCGGAGGCGAACCTGCGCGCCTTTGCGGTCGCCTATGACACCGCGTCGGGGCGGGTTGCTCCGGTCGCCGCCCCGCAGCCGACGCGGGCCGCGGCGCTAGTCGTCGGTCCCGAGGGCCTCGCCCGGGAATACGCCCGGCTGGAGGCGCGGGTGGCGGCACTGCCCGACCCCGTGGCGGCGCTCGCGCGGCCAGGACTGGCGAAGGTCGTCGATTTCCAGGACCTCACCTATGGCACGGAGTACCTTGACCGGCTCGACCGGGCCCTGGCGCAGGACGCGGCACCCTGGGCTTTCGGGGCGGCGGCGGCGAAACATCTCGCCAATGCGATGGCGTATGACGACGTGATCCGGGTCGCCGACCTCAAGACCCGGGGGACGCGCGCCGACCGCGTCAGGGGCGAGGTGCGGCTGGCCGAGGGGCAGCGGCTGATGACCACGGAGTATTTCCACCCCAGGGTCGAGGAGGTGTGCGGCATCCTGCCCGCACGCCTCGGCACGGCGATCCTCGCCCGGCCCCGGCTGGTGCGGACGCTTCGCCGGGCGATCGACCGGGGGCGGCGCGTCCGCACGGACCGCATGCTCGGGTTCGGCCTGCTCTGGCTGATTGGCGGCCTGCGCCGGATGCGGCGGCGCAGCCTGCGGCACCAGGGGGAGATGGCGCATCTCGACCGCTGGTTCGCGCTGGCGCTTTCGATCCACGCGCGCAGCCCCGCGCTCGGGACCGAGGTGCTGGCCTGTCGCAGGCTCGTGAAGGGCTACAGCGATACCCATGCCCGCGGCCTGTCGAAATTCGACCGGGTCATCGGCATGGTCCCGCGACTGGTGGAGCGTCCCGACGGTGCCGACTGGCTGCGCCGCCTGCGGCAGGCAGCGCTTGCCGACGAACGGGGAGAGGCGCTGGAGGGGGCGATCCGCACCGTGGAAAGTTTCGCGACCGCCGAGGGCTAAGGCGCAGCCGCGGCCCGCCTGCGCCGGACCGCCGTCCCGGCGCACGTCCGTCCCGAAAACTTCAACCTTGAAGTATCGGCGCCGGGGCGTACTCTGACACGGCGAGGACGATCCTGGAGGGAGACGACCATGCGCATTGCCTGTCTCGGCGGCGGCCCGGCGGGGCTCTACTTTGCCATCTCGATGAAGCTGCGCGACCCCTCCCACGAGATCGTGGTGCTGGAGCGCAACCGCCCCGACGACACGTTCGGCTGGGGGGTCGTGCTGTCAGACGAGACGCTGCGCAACCTCGCCGGCAACGATCCCGTCAGCGCCGAGGCCATCCGCGCGCATTTCGCCTATTGGGACGACATTGCGGTGCATTACCGGGGTCAGAAGATCGTGTCCTCCGGCCACGGCTTCTGCGGGATCGGGCGCAAGCAGCTCCTCCTCCTCCTCCAGGAGCGGGCGCGCGCCCTCGGGGTCGAGCTGCGGTTCGAGGCGGAGGTGTCGGATGTCGAGGTGCTGATGGCCGAGTACGACCTCGTCATCGCCTCGGACGGGGTCAATTCCCGCGCCCGCGCGACATTTGCCGCGGTGTTCGAGCCCAACATCGAGCTGCGCGCCTGCAAGTTCGTCTGGCTCGGGACACGGGCGAAGTTCGACGACGCGTTCACCTTCGCCTTCGAGGACACCGAGCATGGCTGGGTCTGGGCCCACGCCTATCAGTTCGATTCCGACACCGCGACCTTCATCGTCGAATGCAGCCAGGCGACCTGGGATGCCTGGGGCTTCGGCGCGATGACGCGCGAGGAGTCCATCGCCGTCTGCGAGCGGATCTTTGCCCGCCACCTGTCGGGCAACAGCCTTATGTCGAACGCGACCCATATCGCGGGATCGGGCTGGATCAACTTTCCCCGGGTGCTCTGCGCCCGCTGGTCCTACCGCAACCTGGCCCTGATGGGCGATGCGGCGGCCTCGGCGCATTTCTCGATCGGCTCGGGCACCAAGCTTGCGCTCGAAAGCGCCGTGGCCCTAGCTGACTACCTCCATATCGAGCCCACGCTCGACAGCGCGTTCCGCCGGTACGAGGACGCGCGCCGGGTGGAGGTGCTGAAGCTCCAGTCCGCTGCCCGCAATTCGGTGGAATGGTTCGAGGAGGTGGAGCGCTACCTCGACCTCGACCCCGTGCAGTTCACCTATTCGCTCCTGACCCGCAGCCAGCGGATCAGCCACGAGAACCTGCGGGCCCGCGACCGCGACTGGCTCGGTCGGGCCGAGGCGTGGTTCCATCGCCAGGCGGGCGCCCCCGCCAATTGCGGGCCGCGGGCGCCGATGTTCGCGCCGTTCCGGATGCGGGGGCTGACCCTGCCCAACCGGGTCGTCGTGTCGCCCATGGCGCAGTACAAGGCGGTCGATGGCTGCCCGACCGACTGGCACCTGATCCATTACGGCGAACGGGCAAAGGGGGGGGCGGGCCTCGTCTTCACCGAGATGACCTGCGTGAGCGCCGAGGGGCGGATCACCCCGGGCTGCACCGGGCTCTACGCCCCCGCCCACGAGGCGGCGTGGTCGCGCATCCTGGCCTTCATCCATGCCGAAACCCCGGCAAAGGTCTGTGCCCAGATCGGCCATGCAGGTGCGAAGGGTTCGACCCAGCTGGGGTGGGAGGAGATGGACGCCCCGCTGGCCACTGGGAACTGGCCGCTGATCTCGGCCTCGGCCACGCCCTGGTCGGACCGCAACCAGGTGCCGAGGGCGATGGACCGTGCCGACATGGACCGGGTGACGGCCGATTTCGTGACAGCGACCCGGATGGCCGACCGGGCGGGGTTCGACATGCTCGAACTCCACTGCGCCCATGGCTATCTGCTGGCGAGCTTCCTCTCGCCGCTGACCAACCATCGCACGGACGCGTATGGCGGCCCGGTCGAGAACCGGCTGCGCTATCCGCTCGAAATCTTCAGGGCGCTGCGCGAAACCTGGCCGCGCGAGAAGCCGATCTCGGTGCGGATTTCCGCGACCGACTGGAAGGAAGGTGGCGTGACGCCCGACGACATGGTCGCCATCGCCCGCGCCTTTGCGGAAGAGGGCTGCGACCTGATCGACGTCTCGACCGGGCAGACGGTGGCGGATTCAGCGCCGCTGTATGGGCGGATGTTCCAGCTGCCGTGGGCCGACATGATCCGCAACGAGGCGGGCGTGGCGACGATGTGCGTCGGCTCCATCACCCGCGCCGACCAGGCGAACACCATCCTTGCGGCCGGCCGCGCCGACCTGGTGGCGCTCGCCCGGCCGCACTTGACGGACCCCAG
>JANNOT010000368.1:0-2054 GCA_031399375.1 Paraoceanicella sp. | reverse complement strand
GCTGCGGGTCGATGCGGTTGCCTCCATGCTCTACCGCGACTATTCCCGCCGCCCCGGCGAGTGGGTGCCCAACCAGCATGGCGGTCGCGAGAACCTCGAGGCGATCGCGTTCCTCAAGCGGATGAACCAGGTCGTCTATGCCGAATGTCCGGGGATCATGACCATCGCCGAGGAATCGACCGCCTGGCCCGGCGTGTCGCGCCCGGTCCATCACGGCGGCCTAGGGTTCGGGTACATTGGAACATGGGGTGGATGAACGACACGCTCGACTACATGAGCCTCGATCCCATCCACCGGCGCCATCACCACCACCAGATGACGTTCGGGTTGCACTACGCGTTCACCGAGAATTTCATCCTGCCGATCAGCCATGACGAGGTGGTGCATGGCAAGGGATCGCTCCTGACCCGGATGCCCGGCGACACGTTCGACAAGTTCGCGAATCTGCGGGCGTATTTCGGGTTCATGTGGGGCCACCCGGGCAAAAAGCTGCTCTTCATGGGCCAGGAGTTCGCACAGGGGATCGAATGGAACCATGACCAGGGGCTGGAATGGCAGCTGCTCGGGATCGACTGGCACAAGGGGGTCCAGAGCCTGGTGCGCGACCTCAACCGGCTCTACCGCCGCACCCCGGCGCTCCACGCCCGCGACTGTGCGGCCGAGGGGTTCCAGTGGCTCGAGGCGAGTGCGGCGGACACGTCCGTCTATGCCTGGGCCCGGTTCGCCCCGGGGGCAGCACCGGTCGTGGTCGTGTGCAACTTCACCCCGGTCGAGCGCGGCTCCTACCGGCTCGGCGTCCCCGCCCCCGGCCGGTGGGTGGAGCGGATGAACACCGATAGCGGGTTCTATGGCGGTGCCGGTCGCGGCAACCTGGGCGGTGTCGAGAGCGTGCCCGTCGCATCCCACGACCGGCCCCAATCCATCGAGATCACGCTGCCACCGCTCTCCACCCTGATGTTCGAGCTCGCCTGACGGGCAGGACAGGGGTCACCGCTCAGCGGTCTCGGGCGGCGACACCGCGGCCTGCGCGTGCGCTTCGCGCAAGGCCATGGCCGATTGCCGGACCACCTCGGAGATCTGGAGCAGCTGGCGGGCAAGCGGGCTTGTCCTGCGCCAGATCATCCCGATGCGGCGCGAGGGTTGCGGGCTGTCGAACCGCGCGATCGAGACGGAGGCCGAGCGGGTCTCGACCGCCACGGCCATTTCGGGGATCAGGGTGACGCCGATCCCGGCGCTGACCATCTGGACCAGAGTGGACAGCGAGCTTCCGTCGAGCAGCTCGCGCGGCAGGGCCGATTGCGCGTTGCAGAACGACAGCGCCTGTTCGCGGAAGCAATGCCCCTCCTCGAGCAGGAGCAGCCGCATCTCGCGCAGCATGTCGCGGTCGGGCACGGGCAGGTCTGCGTCCGCGGCAGCACGCACCAGCACGAAATCCTCGGCGAAAAGGTCCACTTCGGTAAAGGACGGCTCGGAGACCGGCAGGGCCACGATGGCGGTGTCGAGCCTGCCCTCGACCAGTTCGGCAATCAGCTTCGGGGTCACCGTCTCGCGCACATGGATGTCGAGCCCGGCATTCTGGCGCGACAGGTTGCCGATGATCGTGGGCAGGAGATAGGGCGCGATGGTCGGGATCACGCCGATGCGCAGCCGGCCCATCAGCCGGTCGCGCGAGGCGCGGGCGAGATCCGCCAGCTCGTCGGCCGCCCGCAGCACGTCGCGCACGCGCGGTGCGAATTCTTCGCCGAACTGCGTCAGGCGGACCTGTCGCGGGCCGCGTTCGAACAGCGCGGTCCCCAGCGCATCCTCCAGATCCCGGATCTGCATCGACAACGCGGGCTGGGAGATGGCACAGGTCTCTGCCGCCCGCCCGAAATGGCCATGCCGGGCGAGGGCTTCGAAGTAGCGCAGCTGCTTGAGCGTCAGATTGTTCATAAGGCCAGATTATCGCAGTCATCAGAAAATTCCACTTATTCTAATCGCTCGCGTCTGGTAAGAAATATGCAGAGCTAGGGGCCCGGTCAGACGCAATCACCCTCGCGGTCTGCCGAGCCGGG
>JANNOT010000331.1:0-1688 GCA_031399375.1 Paraoceanicella sp. | reverse complement strand
GCAGGGTGCCAGGCTGGCGGCTGCCGAACATCGAGCCATGATTACGCAACCGGTCCGAGGACCATGGCGAGGAGACGCAGACTTCCGCATCGAGGCGCTGGCC
Source organism: Paraoceanicella sp. (assembly GCA_031399375.1). GTDB lineage: Bacteria > Pseudomonadota > Alphaproteobacteria > Rhodobacterales > Rhodobacteraceae > Paroceanicella. The sequence continues at coordinate 1,585 of JANNOT010000331.1, read as the reverse complement.
GGGGCAGGCATCCGCATCTCCATGGAAGGACGCGGGCGGCGGCTCGCCACCGTGTTCATCGACCGGCTCTGGCCCGCGCTCAAATGGGCGTGCATCTCTCTCAAAGCCTTCGAGACAGGCTCGGAGGGCAGGGCCGGCAGCGGCCAGCGGATCACCTGCCCCAACGGCTCGCGGCCTCCCACGGCCCGGGGCGGACAACCTCCGGCAGAGGCCCACATAGCCCCCGTCCGCATCGAAATGGTGGCATGACGGAGAGTAGAACCAAGCGTAACAATGCCGCAAATCCGTCCGGCGAAGGGCGGCCGCTTCACATGTGGACACCACTTCGATCCATCCACCCCCAACGCCAACGTGCGGCGCCCGCGGGGTTACCGCAGAGAAAACCATGGGGCCCGGCGCGCATCACAGACGGACAGGTCATGCTTGACACGGGCGAATAGAGACACGGGGTGGGAGGCCACCCCGGATCGCCTCCAGCGCCACCGTCGCCTTGAACGCCGCGCCGTGCTGACTTCGCTTCCTCGCCATTCGATCCTCCCTCTCACATCGCATATCACGCATAGCTCAAGGCCCAGATTTCTGGGACCTACTCCGTAGATTAGTATCAGCCAGAACACGTTACGAACCGGCCTGCGTCGCTCCTTCCAGACATCGGACCATCAGAGATCTGATAGTGATCTCTAAGGTGGCCCGGGAGAGCTTAGGACTAACGCCTGTCGCTATTTCAATCACATAATCTATTGATGTGGCGGAAGGGGTGGGATTCGAACCCACGGAGGCTCAGCACCTCAACGGTTTTCAAGACCGCCGCAATCGACCGCTCTGCCACCCTTCCGGCGCATCGTCGGGGTTTACCGACGATCCGGGGGGGCGTCCAGTCAAGGGTGGGGTTTTCTCGGCGGGGGGCCTCGGGTAGCGTCGGGCGATGCGGCGCAGGCGGGGGTGGCGGGGATGGCCGATGGGCGCGGGGGAGCGGAGGGGGCGTGGCGGGCGCTCATGCTTCTCGGCGTCCTTGGGGCATGCGCGGAGGTGGAACTGGCAGCGGCGGCGCTGAAGTCGCGCCAGGCGCCGCCCGCGGCCATCGACGTGCCGCAGGACCGGGTCGCGCCCGAGGTCTTTGACGATGCGGGTCCTGCGCTCTGGGACGGGCGGCCGACGCTGGGGGGGGTCTGGGTGACCCATCCGCTCGCCACCCGGCCCGCGCAGGTCGAGATCGTGCGCGCCGAAACCGGAGCGCGGGTCGTGGGTGCCGTCTTCCGGCGCGAGGGCGGCGACGCGCGCACCCCGATCCAGCTTTCGTCCGATGCGGCACGGGTGCTGGGGATCTCGCCCGGGATCCCCGCGCCGGTGCGCATCACGGCCCTGCGCCGCGTGATGCCGGGGGTCGCTGTCGGCACGGGTGCGGATACCACAGCCTTGCCGGCGGACGGTCCGGGGACGACGGCGGTCCCCGACGGGGCAGCGGGTCCTGTGGCGGCGGCATCCCCGGGGTCGCCAGCGGTCGGTGCCGGTGCGGCGGGTGCCCAGGTCCTGCCGGGCATCGTCGACGGCACCGCCCCGTCCGGCGGGTCGCCGACGCCCGGCG
>JANNOT010000295.1:0-4245 GCA_031399375.1 Paraoceanicella sp. | reverse complement strand
GCGTGACGAACTCGCCGGACCCGTGCACGCGCTGGCGCTCGACGTGGCGGATATCTGAGGGCGCAGGGACGGGCGCTGCGCGGTCCCGCCCAGGTGCCAGCGCCTCTCTCAATTGCGACTCCGGGTCGCTGTCCTGCCTCGGCCGCTCAGCCGTCGCCGTCGCGGCCGGGCGCCCGCAGGGTGGCGAAGGCGGATTTGTCGGCGTCCTCGAACCCCAGGCCGGTCCGGCGGGCGGCAAGCGCCGTGGTATCCGGCCGCGTTTCGGCGCCGAAATCGGGCAGGGCGGGGGGGATGGGGCGGCGGAACACCAGCATGGCGCGCGTGGTCTCGACCCGGCTGCGCAGAAGCCCTGTGCGCTCCTCCTGCGCCAGCGCATCGGTGCGGAAATACTCCCACCCGCCGGTCGCCTCGGCATTGATCGCCTCGGCCAGGGTGGCGGCAAAGCGGGCCTCGGACGTGGCGATGCCCTTGATCCGCAGGGCCCGGCGCGGGGCCGACACGACCTTGTATTCATAGCGCATCGCCGCCCCTCCCGCCTGGACGGGTCCTTCCCTGCCACGGGGGGGTGTCGCATGCAAGCCTGCTGCCGCCCATCCGCGCCGCCGCCGACCGGCAGCTTGCCGGGGCCATCGGCACCCTGCGATCCTGCGCGATTATACCCGATTGCGGCTGCGTCAGCGCCGCCTCACTCCAGCCCGAGCCGCGCGCGCACCAGCGCCTGGAGCGCCTGGGGGTTGGCCTTGCCCCCCGTCGCCTTCATCGCCTGGCCGACGAACCAGCCGGCCATCGAGGGTTTCTCGCGCGCTTGGGCCGCCTTGTCGGGATTGGCCGCGATCACGGCGTCCACGGCGGCCTCGATGGCGCCCATGTCGGTGACCTGGCGCATCCCGCGCGCCTCGACGATGGCCGCGGGGTCGCCGCCTTCGGTCCAGAGGATCTCGAACAGGTCCTTCGCGATCTTGCCCGAGATCGCACCCGTCCCGATCAGGTCGATCAGCCCGCCAAGCTGGTCGGCCGACACCGGCGACTGCGCTAGCGCCAGCCCCTCCTTGTTCAGCCGCCCGAAAAGCTCGTTGATGACCCAGTTCGCCGCCGCCTTGCCGTCACGGCCCCGCGCCACCGCCTCGAAATAATCGGCATCGGCCACCTCGGCCGTCAGCACGCCCGCGTCGTATTCGGTCACACCGTAGGCCGCGACGAAGCGGGCCTTCTTCGCATCGGGCAGCTCGGGAAGGTCGGCCGCGATCGCGTCCACCCAGGCCTGCTCGAGCACCAGGGGCAACAGGTCGGGGTCGGGGAAGTAGCGGTAATCCTGCGCCTCTTCCTTTGAGCGCATCGAGCGCGTCTCGCCCCGGCCGGGGTCGTAGAGCCGCGTCTCCTGCACCACGGTCCCGCCATCCTCCAGCACCGCGATCTGGCGGCGCGCCTCAAACTCGATGGCCTGGATGATGAAGCGCATGGAGTTCATGTTCTTGATCTCGCAGCGCGTGCCGAGCGTGATTGCCCCCTGGCGCCGCACGGACACGTTCACGTCCGCGCGCATCGAGCCTTCCTGCATGTTCCCGTCGCAGGTGCCCAGATAGCGCAGGATCTGGCGCAGCTTGCGCATGTATTCCGCCGCCTCCTCGGGCCCGCGGATGTCGGGCCGGGACACGATCTCCATCAGCGCCACGCCCGTGCGATTGAGATCGACCATGGACAGCGCGGGGTCGAGGTCGTGCACCGACTTGCCCGCGTCCTGCTCGACATGGATGCGCTCGATGCGAACGGTCCGCGCGATCCCGGGCGCCATGTCGACGCGTACCTCGCCCTCGCCCACCAGCGGGTGGTAGAGCTGGCTGATCTGGTAGCCCTGGGGCAGGTCGGGGTAGAAGTAGTTCTTGCGGTCGAACTGGCTCGACAGGTTGATCCTGGCCTTGAGCCCCAGGCCCGTCCTGACCGCCTGCTCGATGCAGAAGCGGTTCAGCACCGGCAGCATGCCCGGCATTGCGGCGTCCACCAGGCTCACATGGCTGTTGGGGGCGGCGCCGAAGGCGGTCGAGGCACCCGAGAAGAGCTTTGACCGGGACAGGATTTGGGCATGGACCTCCATGCCCACCACGATCTCCCACGCGCCGGTGACGCCTTCGATGATCCTGGGCTCAGGGGCGGCGAGGTCGCTCATGGGTCGGGCTCCGGTCGGGGACGCTCCCCTCTGCTTCCGCCCCGTCTATCGCACCTGCGGCAAGCCCGGCAAGCGGGGCACGCCGGACGCGAAACCGCCCCGCGTCCTCCAGCGTGAGGTCATGCCCGCCAGCCGCGCAGAAATGCGGCACATCGATGGCGGCCATGGGGTCGTCGGCGATCAGCACCACGTCGGCCCTGGCGCGCAGCGCCTTTTGCAACCGCAGGACCGGCAGGGGGCAGAGCAGGCCGCGCGCGTCGATGACGAGGGGATCGTCCATCCGCCCCTGATAGCGCGGTGGCGTTACCATCCGCCACACCAATGTGACGCCCGGCCAGGTGACGCGGCGCGTCTGGGGGCCTACATGTGACGTCATGTTCGAATCTGGTATCCTTGACGCCACGGGGGGCGGTGCTGCGCTGATCGCCCTCGCCGCGGGGATCCTCAGCTTCCTCTCGCCCTGTGTGCTCCCGATCGTCCCGCCCTATCTTGCATACATGGCGGGCACCTCGCTCGACCGGGCAGAGGTGGAGGTGCCCGAGCGCGCCCGGGTGGTGCTCGCGGCGCTCTGTTTCGTGCTGGGGCTCTCGACCGTGTTTCTCCTGATGGGGGCGGCGGCGTCGGCCGCCGGCCAGGTGATCCTGGCCTATCAGGACTGGTTCTCGCGCATCGCGGGCGCAGTCGTGATGATCTTCGGGCTGCATTTCCTCGGGATCGCGCGCATGCCCGTGCTCTACCGCGAGGCGCGGCTTAGCGCGGGCACGGGCGGCAGCGCGCCGGGGGCCTATGTCCTCGGCCTTGCCTTCGCCTTCGGGTGGACGCCCTGCATCGGACCGGTGCTGGGCACGATCCTCTCCTTCGCCGCCCAGGGCGACAGCACGTACGGCATGGCGCTGCTCGGGGCCTATGCCATCGGGCTCGGGGTCCCGTTCCTGATCGCGGCGCTTTTTATCGGGCCTTCCCTGCGCTTCATGCACCGGTTCAAGCGCCATCTGGGCACGGTGGAACGCGTGATGGGCCTGATGCTCTGGACCATCGGGCTGATGATGGTGACGGGCGGGTTCTCGCAGTTTTCGTTCTGGCTGCTGGAGACGTTCCCGGGTCTCGCTCAGCTCGGCTGACGCCGGTCCAGGAGCCAGACCCGGATCGCAGAGGCAAGCCCCTCGTCGGGCGCACGGCCCGCGTCGATCCGTGCGGCGAGCGCGTTGACCGCCACCCCCTCCGCCACCGCCGCGTCCTGGAGCGCCTGCCAGAACGCGGGCTCGAGCGAAACCGACGTGCGGTGGCCCGCAAGGGTCAGCGAGTGTTTTTCGGGCCGCGCGCGGGACATGGGTCCAGTCTAGCGCGACAGCGGCTTGGCGGGAACATTGGGCGTGATAGGCTCATGGCGCGCAGGGAGGGGAGATACGACATGGCCGGATTCATGCCGCTAAAGGCGGTGGGCTGGACGCTCGGGGTTCTGGGGCAGGAGAAATCCTTTGCCAAGAACCCCCTGATCGGCTCGCCCCGGCTGAACCGGATGGGACTGCACCGCACGCGCGTCGCCCTCGCGGCGCGTGCAGCGGCGTTCCGCCGCGCGCAGATGGCCGCGCGCATCGCCCCGGACCTGCGGGCGGCCTTCGACCGCGACGGGTTCTTCCTGATCGAGGATTACCTCGCCCCCGACGCCTTCGCCGCGCTGCGCGCGGAGGTGTTCGGCGCCGCGTACCCGGCGCGCGAGATGCGGCAGGGCCAGACCGTGACCCGGATGATCCCGCTAACCGAAAAGACCCGTGGGCTGCTTCCCCTCGCGGTGGCCGCGGTGCGCGATCCGCGCCTGACCGCGCTGACCGGCTATGCCGCGGGCCGCTCAGGCCAGCCGATCCATTTCGTCCAGTCCGTGATCGCCGAACCCCATCGCGGTGCCGCCGATCCGCAGACCGACCTCCACGCCGACACGTTCCACGCGACGGCGAAGTTCTGGCTCTTTCTCGGCGACGTGTCGGACGATGACGGGCCGTTCCTCTTCGTCCCCGGATCGCACCGGCTGACCGACGCGCGGCTGGCCTGGGAATACGACCAAAGCCTGACGGCTGCGGGCG
>JANNOT010000291.1:0-3491 GCA_031399375.1 Paraoceanicella sp. | reverse complement strand
GTCCCCAGCCGATCCCCGCGCCGACGCGGCCAGGCGCCGTCCTGGCCCGCGCGGGCAGGTAGTTTCCCGGTCTCCCGCACGCGTGGGACGGGCCGTAAAATATCATCATCGAGTGCACGATCGCGCCCAGCACGCTGGTGGACGATTGCCCGCACCCCGGTTGCCTGCGTGATCCTGTGCCCCGCGTGTCACCCTTGTCCCTGTCATCCCACGTGCGCACCCGGGCCTCGCCCCGTGGTCAGCACGGCTTCCCCACGCGGAGACCGACCATGAACCAGATCATCTACATCGTCGGCGCCATCGTGATCGTCCTGGCTGTGCTGTCCTATTTCGGTTTCCGCTGAACCCGAGGTCCCGGGCCGCCCAGGCCGGGGCGCCGCCTTCACGCCACGCCGCTGATGCACGTCGGTATCGCCCGGCGGCAGACCCTGAGCGGGAGCACCCGAATGGACGCTTCAGGCTATAGTATAGCGCCATCCCACGGCGACGCCGCCCATGGCTTTGCGCCGGTCTCGCGCAGGCAGCGCAACGCGCAGTCGCCGACGCGCGCGCCCTGCCAACCTCCGCTGTCGCGCGCCCAGGCCGGTCCAGGTCCGTGTGCCGTAGCCCCGCCGCCCGTCCGCGCGGTATCTCCCCAGCCCGATCGGCCCCCGGGCGCCGTCGATCCCGCGGCGATGGCGTCACCGGTCGATGACGCCGCGTTCCAGGCGTCGCTGCTCGCCGAAATCCCCGCCCTGCGCCGTCGGGCGCGCACGCTGACGATGAACGACCACGGCGCCCAGGATCTCGTGCAGGACACCCTGCTCAAGGCCTGGGCGGGCCGTCACGGCTTTCGGCCGGGCAGCAGCCTGCGCGCCTGGCTCTTCACCATTCAGCGCAACACCTTCTATTCCGACCTGCGCAAGGCACGGTGGGAGGTGGAGGATACCGAGGGGCGCCATGCCGCGACCCTGATCGAGCCCGGGACGCAGGAGGATGCCTGCGCCCTGCGCGAGGCGTTCGGTGCCGTCGCGCTGCTGCCCAGGACCCAGCGTGACGCGCTGATCCTGATCGGGGTCGAGGGCTATTCCTACGACGAGGTCGCCGTCCGGACCGCCTGTTCGATCGGCACCGTCAAGAGCCGCGTCAGCCGCGCCCGCCGCGACCTGCGCGACCGTTGCGCCGTGGCGGACCCCGTGCGTCGCGAACGGGTGGGCACCTAGCGACCTGGCCCCGACGGCCCGCATGGGAGGGGCTGGCCCGATTGTCGCCCCCCGCGAACGGAGCCCCGGGCGTCGCCCGATCTCCGCGGCCACCCCACGGCCTGCGCGCCATGCCCGCATGGACCGGCGCCGGCCGACATCCCCCACCCGGCCCCGGGGCCTTTTTTTCGCCCCCGCTTTCCTGTATCACCCCCGCGACGCGACGGGGTGGGGGGTCGATGCCGGGAGACAGCATCATCGAGCGGTGCGAGGCGCGCGGCCTGCGGTTGACCGGCCAGCGCCGCGTCATCGCCCAGGTGCTCGAATCCGCGACAGACCACCCCGATGTCGAGGAGCTCTATCGCCGCGCGTCGTCCATCGACCCCAACATCAGCCTCGCCACCGTCTACCGCACCGTGAAGCTCTTTGACGAGGAGGACATCCTCGCCCGGCGGGAATTCGGCGACGGCCGCGCGCGCTACGAGGATGCCGAGCGCGGGCACCACGACCACTTGATCGACATCACCACCGGCCGCGTCATCGAATTCGTCGATGACGAGATCGAGGCGCTCCAGCGTCGCGTGGCCGAACGGCTCGGCTACGACCTGCGCGGCCACCGGCTGGAGCTTTACGGCGTGCCCCGCGCCAAACCCAAGGACAGTCCATGAGCGCCATCATCGACATCACCGCGCGCGAGATCCTCGACAGCCGCGGCAACCCTACGGTCGAGGTGGAGGTGGCGCTGGAGGACGGGTCGATGGGCCGCGCCGCCGTCCCCTCGGGCGCCTCCACCGGCGCGCACGAGGCGGTGGAACTGCGCGACGGCGACACGGCGCGCTACCTGGGCAAGGGCGTGCTCAAGGCCGTCCAGGCCGTGAACGGGACGATCGCCGAGGCACTGATGGGCGTGGACGCGACCGAGCAGGTCGAGATCGACGACGCCCTGATCGCGCTCGACGGCACGCCGAACAAGGGCAGGCTGGGGGCGAACGCGATCCTCGGCGTCAGCCTCGCGGTCGCGAAGGCCGCCGCTAACAGCGTGAACCTGCCGCTCTACCGCTATGTCGGGGGCACCGGGGCGCGGGTCCTGCCGGTCCCGATGATGAACATTATCAATGGCGGCCAGCACGCGGACAACCCCATCGACGTGCAGGAATTCATGGTGATGCCCGTGGCCGCCGACACGCTGCGCGACGCGGTGCGCATGGGGTCGGAGATCTTCCATACCCTGAAGAAGGAGCTGTCCGCCGCCGGGCACAACACCGCCGTGGGCGATGAGGGGGGGTTCGCCCCCAACCTCTCCTCCACCCGCGACGCGCTCGACTTCATCATGAAGGCGGTGGAAAAGGCTGGGTACCGGCCGGGCGAGGACGTGATGCTCGCGCTCGACTGCGCGGCCACGGAGTATTTCAGGAACGGCGTCTATGATATGGAGGGCGAAGGGAAAAAGCTCTCCTCGCATGAGAATGCGGACTACCTTTCGGCACTCGTCGATGCCTATCCCATCCTGTCCATCGAGGATGGCATGGCCGAGGATGACTGGGCGGGGTGGAAGGCGCTGACCGACGCACTCGGGGACCGCTGCCAGCTCGTCGGGGACGACCTTTTCGTCACCAACACCCAGCGCCTTGCCCGCGGGATCGCCGAGGGCACTGCGAACTCGATCCTGGTGAAGGTCAACCAGATCGGGTCGCTGACCGAGACGCTGGAGGCGGTGGACATGGCCCATCGCGCCGCCTACACCGCCGTGATGTCCCACCGCTCGGGCGAGACCGAGGACGCGACGATCGCGGACCTCGCCGTCGCGACCAATTGCGGTCAGATCAAGACCGGCTCGCTGTCGCGCTCGGACCGGCTGGCAAAGTACAACCAGCTGATCCGGATCGAGGAGAACCTGGGGGGCGCTGCGCGATATGCGGGGAAAAGCGTCCTGCGCGGGTGAATTCCGCGCAAAAAAGGGGCAAATCCCTGTTGCACTTCACCGCATTGGCAGTATTTTTGCGGTTCCGGATCGCCGGAGCCGTGGCTTTTCCCATCCATCACCGAAGGACCGCCAACCATCGCCCGCAGACCGCATAATGCGCCCCCCTCCCGCGACACCGGCCCCCGCGTCAACGACCGGATCCGCTCACCTGAAATCCGCCTGATCGGTGCCGATGGCGAGAATGTCGGCGTGGTGACCCCGCGCGAGGCCATGGCGATGGCCGAGGCCGCCGGGCTCGACCTGGTCGAGATCTCGCCGACCGCGGAGCCCCCGGTCTGCAAGATCATGGACTTCGGCAAGTTCAAGTACGAACAGCAGAAGAAGGC
>JANNOT010000270.1:0-3380 GCA_031399375.1 Paraoceanicella sp. | reverse complement strand
GCCTCGGCCACCATGCTCGACGCCATCCACGTGCCCGCCTACGGCTCCACCCTGCCGCTGAACCAGTGCGGCACGATCAACGTGCCCGATCCCCGGATGATCACGATCAATGTCTGGGACAAGGGGATGATCGGCCCTGTGGAAAAGGCGCTGCGATCCTCCGGCCTCGGGATCAACCCGGTGGTGGACGGCCCCATCATCCGCCTTCCGATCCCCGAGCTGAACGAGGAACGCAGGCGCGAGCTTGCCAAGCTCGCAGGTCAGTATGCCGAGGCGGCGCGCGTCGCGGTGCGCAACGTGCGCCGCGACGGGATGGACCAGCTCAAGCGCGCCCGCGCCGCCGGCATGAGCGAGGATGATCACAAGATCTGGTCGGACGAGGTCCAGGAGCTGACCGACAGCACGATCAAGCGGATCGATGCCGCCCTGGAAAGCAAGCAGGACGAGATCATGCAGGTCTGAGCGGGCCTGGCGCGGAGAGACGGGATGCGAGACGAGGTGAAGCCCGGCGGGGGACCGTCCCACGTTGCTGTCATCATGGACGGCAATGGTCGCTGGGCGGCGCGCCGGGGGCTGCCGCGGCTCGCCGGGCACCGGCGCGGTGCGGACACCGTGCGCGCGATCGTGCGCGCGTCGCCCGAGCTCGGGATCCGCTATCTCACGCTCTTTGCCTTCTCGACCGAGAACTGGAAGCGCCCGGCCGAGGAGGTGAACGGCCTGATGGGCCTCTTTCGCCGCTACCTGCGCAAGGACTCGGCCGAGCTGGAGGCGAACGGGGTCGAGGTGCGCTTCATCGGTGAACGCACCCGCCTGAACGCCACCCTGCGCGACCTGATGCAGGGGCTCGAGGGCCGGACCCGGGGGCTCGACCGGCTCACCCTGACGGTCGCGATCAATTATGGCGGGCGCGACGAGCTGGTGCGCGCGGCGCGCGGCCTGGCCACCCGGATCGCCGCGGGCGAGATCGCGCCCGAGGGCGTGGACGAGGCCGCGATCGCCGCCGGGCTCGACACCCGCGGCCTGCCGGACCCCGACCTCGTGATCCGCACCTCGGGCGAGAGCCGGATTTCGAACTTCCTGCTCTGGCAGGCGGCCTATGCCGAATACGCGTTCGTGACCGAATGCTGGCCCGAATTCACCCCCGAACGCTTCGCCGAGGTGATTGCGCATTACGCCGCGCGCGAGCGGCGCTTCGGCGCCGTGCGCGCCTAGCGCGCCCCATGGGCACGCGGTTTGCCGACCTTCGGGTGCGGACCCTGACCGGGCTCGCGCTCGGGGTCGTGGCGCTGGTCCTGATCGGTGCAGGCGGGATCTGGGCCGCGATCTTTCTCGCCCTCGCCGGGATGGCGATGATGGGCGAGCTGCGCGGGATCGTCGGGGCGGGGCAGGGGCTGGCCGGGCTCCTGTCGCTGGCGGCCGTGGGTGCGGCGGTGCTCGTGACCGAGGCGAGCCTGCTGCGCTACGGTCTGGTCGTGCTGGCCGCGGGGGCGGTTGGCGTCCTGCTCCTCGACCGGGTGAACCGGGGCTGGCTGGTCGGGGGCCTTTTCTGGATCGGGACCGCCATGGCCTCGATCGAGGGGATGCGCGCGGATCCGCTCTACGGGTTCCAGGCGGTCCTCTGGCTTTTTCTCGTGGTGATCGCGTCGGATGTGGGGGGCTATTTCGGCGGGCGGCTGATCGGCGGGCCGCGGCTGTGGCCCCGGGTCAGCCCGAAAAAGACCTGGGCAGGCACGCTGGCGGGCGCAGCGCTTGCCTGCCTGATCGGTGCTGCGTTTTCGCGCGCGACGACGGGGACGCTGGTGCACGAGGTGGTGGTGGTCTCGGGCCTGACGGCCGTGGTGGCCCAGGGGGGGGACCTTCTGGAATCAGCACTCAAGCGGCATTTCGGGGTCAAGGATGCCTCGGCCCTGATCCCCGGCCATGGCGGCGTGCTCGACCGTCTCGACGGTTTGATGGCCGCGGGGCTGATCGCGGGCGCAATCACCTTTGCGCGCGGCCAGTCGGTCTTTATATGGTAGCGGGATGAGGCGCAGCATATCGATCTTTGGCGCGACGGGGTCCATCGGGCAGCAGACCGTGGCGCTGCTGGTTCACCAGGGCGGGGCCGCGCGCTACGACGTGGCCGTCGTGACCGGGCATTCCAATGTCGATGCGCTGGCGGCCACCGCGCGGCGCCTCGGCGCCCGGCGTGCGGTGATCGCCGATCCGGCCCGGGGCCCGGCGCTTGCCGACGCGCTCGGGGGGTCCGGCATTGCAACCGGTGCGGGCGCCGCGGCGCTGGTCGAGGCGGCGCATGAGCCGGTGGACTGGACCATGTGCGCCATCGTCGGCATCGCGGGGCTCGCCCCCACGCTGGCCGCTGCGGCGCGGGGCGGGACCGTCGCGCTTGCCAACAAGGAAAGCATGGTCTGCGCGGGTGCGTTGGTCCACGATACCGTGGCCCGTGGCGGCGGGCGGCTTCTGCCCGTCGACAGCGAGCATTCCGCGATATTCCAGGTGCTTGCCGGGCAGACCGCCCGGCCGCGGCGCATCCTGCTCACCGCCTCGGGCGGGCCGTTCCGCACCTGGGACCGCGCGCGGATGGCCGGGGTGACCCCGGCCCAGGCGGTGGCCCATCCCAACTGGAGCATGGGGGCGAAGATCTCGGTCGACAGTGCAAGCATGTTCAACAAGGCGCTCGAAATGATCGAGGCGCGCGAGCTCTTCGGGGTCGAGCCCGACCAGGTCGAGGTGCTGGTCCATCCCCAGTCCATCGTCCATTCGCTGGTCGAATTCGACGATGGATCGCAGATCGCGCAGCTCGGCCCCACGGACATGCGCGGGGCGATCGGCTACGCGCTGAACTGGCCGGAGCGGACGGCGCTGCCGCTGCGCCCGCTCGAGCTCGCTGCGGTCGGCGCGCTCACGTTCGAGCCGCCGGACCCCGACCGCTTCCCCGCGCTGCGCCTTGCGCGCCTGGCCATGGAGGCGGGGGGATTGATGGGCACGGTGCTGAACGGCGCCAAGGAAGCGGCGCTCGATGGATTTCTTGCAGGCCGTGTCGGATTCCTCGACATGGCCACGCATGTGGAGGCGGCGATGGAGCGGCTCTCGAACCTCGCGGGGCGGACCTGCCGCGACGGGCTCGAGGCGGTCCAGGCTGCCGATGCCGCCGCGCGCGCCTGCGTGCACACACGACTGGCTGCCTAGGGAGGGCATCGCATGGATTTCGGGTATCTTCTGGTGACGATCCCCTCCTTTCTCTTCGTGCTCGGGATCGTCGTCTTCGTGCATGAATTTGGTCACTACATCGTCGGGCGCTGGTGCGGCATCCATGCGGAGGTGTTCTCGATCGGTTTCGGGCGCGAGGTTTTCGCCTGGGTCGACCGGCGCGGCACCCG
>JANNOT010000227.1:0-2812 GCA_031399375.1 Paraoceanicella sp. | reverse complement strand
TCCGGCGGCGGCGAGCAGTGCGGCGCGGGTGGCGGAGCCGGAGGCGAGCAGGAGCGTCACACCGGCGCCCGCCGCTGGAGGATCTGCCGGACGGCGGCCGCCGTCTCCTCGATGGACCGGCGCGTGACGTCGATCACCGGCACGCCGAGGCGATCGAAGAAAAGCCGGGCCTCGCTGACCTCGCGCCGCAGGGCATCCAGTTCCGCATACCCCTCCGCCCCGCTCATGCCGAGGGTCTCGAGCCGCTGGGCCCGGATCTGGGCGAGGCGCTGGGGACTGGCGGTCAGGCCGATCCCGGGCACACCGGCCGCTAGGGCGTCGAGCAGCGCGGCGGGCGGCGCCTGGCCAGGCAGCAGGGGCACGTTGGCCGCCCGCAACCCCTGATAGGCGAGATAGATGCAGGTCGGGGTCTTTGACGTCCGACTGACGCCGATCAGGATGACATCCGCGCGCGACAGATACCCCGCGCTGAGCCCGTCATCATGGCCGATCGCGTAGTCGATGGCCGCGACCCGGTCGAAATGCGCCTGGTCGAGCGCGTGCTGGCTGCCCGGCCGCGCTGCGCCCAGCCGCCCGGTCAGGCGCGACAGAGCGGCGGCAGCGGGACCGAGGACGTCGATGCATTCGACGCCGAGCCCGCGGACATGACGCTCCAGCGCCTCGATCAGCCCGGGATCGACGAGGGTGTAGAACACCGGCCCGGGCGCCGCCGACACGGCCACCGCCACGTCGGCGAGGGCCGACGGGGTCCGCACGAACGCGTGCAGATGCCGCCGCGCGGCAAGACCGGGAAACAGGCTCGCGGCAGCCTTCGTCACCGCCGTGACGGTGTCGCCCGTCGAATCGGAGACGAGGTGGAGGTGACGCAGGGCAGGCGCGGTCGATTCGAACATCGCAGGACACCATGCCCCACGGGCCGATACGGAGAAACGTGTATGAAATGGGGATAACTCCGCCGGATGCCGGACAGCGGTTCGGCCGGGGTGGTTCGGCGCATTCGACCCAACCGCGGACAACCGGGCGAGCGGCCTGTGGATAAAATCTGCGGAGGCCGCGCTGGCAATCCTGCGACAGGATGAACAGCGAATTTTAACATGCTGCATAGAAACGATTTTTTTCGCGAAAACGCGTCGATCTCTTTGATTGAGGCAGGGCCTGTACCCGTGCAAAACTATGTGGAGAATATGCGCCGAGCGGTAATCCCCGACTCCCACCGCCCTACCACCTGAACAACCTTCTCTCTCTCTTCTTTCCTGAGTAAGACAATTGCATGGAGGGCCCGATGCTCGAGACCGTGCTGGCCGTCGCCTACCCCTGGACCAAGACGATCCATGTCGTCGCGATCATCACATGGATGGCCGGGCTGTTCTACTTGCCTCGCATCTATGTCTATCATGCGGAACGGGCAGAACCGGGAAGCCATACGTCGGAGACATTCAAGGTGATGGAGGAGAAACTTCTTCGCCTCATCATGAACCCGTCGATGATCATCGCGTGGATATTTGGTCTGGCGCTGGCGTTCACGCCTGGGATCGTGGACTGGAGCCGGGATTACTGGTTTCATGCAAAGCTCGTGATGGTGCTGGGCATGACCTGGTTCCACATGGCCCTGGCACGGTGGCGTCGGACCTTCGCGGCAGACGCGAATGTGCGGGCCGGGCGGTTTTATCGGCTGATGAACGAGGTGCCGACGCTGCTGATGCTCGGGATCGTCATCATGGTGATCGCACGACCGATCTAGCGCCAACCGAACGGGTTTGACATTCGCGCCCGAGTTTCCTACCACTCCCTTACGCCCCCGATGCCCGGTGCTCGCGGCCCGTCAGGCATTCCCCCTCAGACATTGTTGGCCTTCGGACATCTGCATGGAAACCCTCCTCGACATTACCGAAATTTCGCTTGCGGAGCTGAAGGCGAAGAGCCCGGCTGACCTGCTGAAGATGGCGGAGGAACTCGAGCTCGAGAGTGCCTCCTCGATGCGCAAGCAGGAAATGATGTTTGCCATTCTCAAGGAGATGGCGGAACGCGACGTGGAAATTTCGGGCGACGGCGTCCTCGAGGTGCTCCAGGACGGGTTCGGGTTCCTGCGCTCGAAGGAAGCGAACTATCTGCCAGGGCCGGACGACATCTATGTCAGTCCGCACCAAATCCGGAAATTCGCGCTGCGCACGGGCGACACGGTCGATGGCGTGATCCGGGCACCCAAGGAGGGCGAACGCTACTTCGCCATCGTGAAGGTGAGCCGGATCAATTTCGAGGACCCGGAAAAGGCGCGGCACAAGGTCCATTTTGACAACCTGACCCCGCTCTACCCCGACGAGCGGTTCAAGATGGAGGTTGAGGATCCCACGATCCGCGACCGGTCGGCCCGGGTGATCGACCTGGTCGCGCCGCTCGGCAAGGGGCAGCGCGCATTGATCGTGGCGCCACCGCGGACCGGCAAGACGGTCCTGTTGCAGAACATCGCCCATTCGATCGCCAGCAACCATCCCGAGTGCTACCTGATCGTCCTGCTGATCGACGAGCGGCCCGAGGAAGTGACCGACATGCAGCGGTCGGTGAAGGGGGAAGTCGTCTCCTCGACCTTCGACGAGCCCGCGGCGCGGCATGTGGCGGTGAGCGAGATGGTCATCGAAAAGGCAAAACGGCTGGTCGAGCACGGGCGGGACGTGGTGATCCTGCTCGATTCGATCACGCGACTTGGCCGCGCCTACAACACCGTCGTGCCGTCGTCGGGCAAGGTGCTGACCGGCGGCGTCGATGCGAATGCGCTCCAGCGGCCAAAGCGGTTCTTCGGTGCGGCGCGCAACAT
>JANNOT010000223.1:0-5136 GCA_031399375.1 Paraoceanicella sp. | reverse complement strand
CGCGTCGATCTGGTCGTACGCCTTGTACTCCCCGAAATACTTCGTGATCGCAGCCGTCAGAGACGTCTTGCCGTGGTCAACATGGCCAATCGTCCCGATGTTGCAGTGCGGCTTGTTGCGTTCGAACTTTGCCTTCGCCATTGCCTCTATCCCGGTTTCGCCGGACCGGGACGCGGTCCGGAATTTTGCCCGCGCGTCGTCTAGGGGAAATCCCTGGATCGCGCAACAGGATTCCCCCGCAGGCGCCGCTTGCCCGGGGCGCCGCGCCATGCGATCCCGGGCGGCCAACAAGCGGGAGGATCGGGCCATGGCGGACATCGTTCAGGATGCATCTTCGGTCGGGGGCGAGGCAGAAGGCGCGATCGTGCTCGTGAACGTTTTCACCCCACGGCCCGGCCAGACCGATGCGTTCATCGCGGCCCAGACGGCGGAATATCTGCGGCTGAAGGGCAAGGTGGACGGATGGCTCGGCAACCGGCTCTACCGCGCGCTCGACGGATCGGGGGCGGTGAACGTGGCCCATTTCGCCTCGCTCGCCCAGTACCGGGCCTGGCGCGACAGCGCGCTCTTTGCCGAGCATCTCGAGATCATCCGACCCCTCGTGGCCACATCCGCCCCGGGGCTCTACCAGGAGGTCTACCAGGGTGCGCCCGATGCGTGAGCAGCCCCGGTGACGCGGCGCGGCTTGCCGGATGCCCACGCGCCCGCCACATCACGCGGCAGGCGCCTGCCCCTGCGGCCGGGGCGGTGGACGAGCGGGGGACGTTGGGGATGCCACAGACGCTGGCCTGGGTCGTGCGCGGGATCGTGGCCCTAATGTTCGCGGTCCCGGCGGGGACAAAGCTCGCGGGCGATCCGAACTGGATCGCGGAATTCGACAGCCTCGGTCTCGGCACCTGGGGCCCGCGGGCGGTCGCCGGGCTCGAGATCGCGGCAAGCGTGCTCGCGCTCGTGCCGTCCCTGAGCAGCATGGGGGTCCTGCTGATGATCGCCATCACTCTCGGCGCCTTCGTGGCACAGGTGACGGTGATCGGCAACGTCATCCACATCTTCGTCTATCTCGGGCTGCTCGTCCCCGCCTTCCTCCTGCTGTGGCGCGCACGCCAGCTCCAGCAGCGGCTCCCCCGATAGATCGGGGCGGAAGGGTGGAGCGGGTGATGGGAATCGAACCCACGTCTTAAGCTTGGAAGGCTTCGGCTCTACCATTGAGCTACACCCGCATGGGTGTCCTATATCGCCTCGCCCGGGCGGGGGGCAAGCGCGGAGGAGGGGACGGCATGGCCGAGATCGAGGTCGCACGGGGGGACGGGGTGCAGACCCTGCGGTTGAACCGGCCGGAGAAGAAGAATGCCCTGACCGATGGGATGTATCACGCGCTCGCCGATGCGCTCGCCGCGGGCGAGGCCGATGGGGCCGTGGCCGCCCACCTGATCCTCGGGCAGCCGGGCGTGTTCACGGCGGGCAACGACATCGCTGATTTCCTGTCCGGCCGGGGTACAGGCGGGGTGGGGCGGTTCCTGATGGCGCTGGTCGATCTTGCAAAGCCGCTGGTGGCGGGGGTGGACGGCGCGGCAATCGGGGTGGGGGCGACGCTTCTTTTGCACTGCGACCTCGTCATCGCCTCGCCCCGCACGGTCATCGCGACGCCGTTCGTCGATCTCGGGCTGCTTCCGGAAAACGCGTCGTCACTGCTTGCGCCGCGGATCATGGGGCATCCATGGGCGTTCGAGCTCCTGTGCCTCGGCGAGCCGTTCGGCGCCGAGCGCGCGCGCGAGGCGCGGATCCTCAATCGCATCGTGGCGGAGGACGCGGTGGAGCGGGTCGCGACCGAGCTTGCGCGCCGCCTCGCCGCCAAGCCCGCGGGCGCACTGCGCGAGGCGCGCGCGCTTCTGCGCGGCGACGTGGAGGCGGTGCGGACGCGCAGTCTGGCCGAGAGCGCCGCGTTCACCGCGCGGCTCGGCTCGCCCGAGGCGCAGGCAGCCTTTGCCGCCTTTCTGGCCCGCGGCACGGCACGGTGACGCAACCGGTCCTGGTTGCCGGGGGCGGGATAGGTGGGATGGCGACGGCCCTCGCCCTCGCCCGGCGCGGCCTGCCGGTGCGGGTGCTCGAGCGGGCGGCGGACTGGACAGAGGTCGGCGCGGGCGTCCAGCTCGGCCCCAACGCCATGCGCGCGCTCGCAAGGCTCGGGGTCGCCGATGCGGTCACAGCGGCGGGGTTTCTGCCGGAGGCGGCGGAAATCCGGCTGTACCGGTCCGGCCTGCGGGTGTTCGAGATGCCGCTCGGCCCCACGATCGCCGCGCGGCATGGGGCGCCCTATGTCCAGATCCACCGGGCGGACCTGCTCGCGATCCTGGTGGCGGGGGCGCGGGCCGCAGGGGCCGATCTGCGCGGCAACACGTGCGTGACGGGATATGTGCGCCACGGCGCGGCGGTGGTGGCACGGCTCGCGGACGGGGCGGAGATGGCGGGTGCCGCGCTGATCGGCGCCGACGGGATCGGGTCGGCCGTCCACGCCACGATGCTCGGCGGCACGCCGGCCCGGTTTACCGGCATGGTCGCCTGGCGCGCCCTTGTCGCGGCGGACGCCCTGCCCCGCAATCTCGTCGCCGCGCGCGCCACCATCTGGGCGGGGCCGGGGCGCCACATCGTCACCTACCGCCTGCGCGGGGGCGCACTGATCAACATCGTGGCGGTGCTGGACCGCCCAGACTGGCAGGACGAAGGCTGGATGGTGGAGGGGGACCCCGACGACCTGCGCGCCGCCTTTACCGGCTGGCACCCCGCGGTGACCGACCTGCTCGCGGCGGTGCGCAGGGCCCATCTCTGGGCGCTGCGCGACCGCCCCCCGCTCGCCCGCTGGACCGACGGGCCGGTGGCTCTGCTGGGCGATGCCTGCCACCCGATGCTGCCCTTCCTCGCGCAGGGGGCAGCGATGGCGATCGAGGATGCGGTCGTCCTGGCCGAGTGCCTTGGGGCGGCCGCGCCCGAGCCTGCGCTCGCGCGCTACGCCGCCCTGCGCCGGGCGCGGACGGCGCGCGTCCAGAACCGCGCACGGGCGAACGGGCCGCTGTTCCATGCCCGGGGGGCCGTCGCGCGGCTGATCCGCTTTGCCCCCATGGCGCTTGCGACCCGGCTTGCCCCCGCCGCCCTGCCCCGGGCGTTCGACTGGCTCTATGGCCATGACGTCGGGGAATAGTCAGCGCAGCCTGGACGACACGATCCCGGTGTTGAACCCTCCCCAGCGCAGTTCGCCAAAGAGCCGCTGGTATTCGATCTTCGGGCAGCGGTTCATGATGACGGTCAGCCCGCGCGCCTCGGCCCGTGCCGCGGCGGCCGCGTCGACAATGCCGATCTGCATCCAGATCGTGCGCAGGCCGCGGTCGACGAGGACCTCGAGCGCTTCGTCCACGACCGCCCCCGCCTGGTCGGAGCGGCGGAAGATATCGACCATCTGCACCTCGCCCGGTACGTCGGCGAGCGTTGCGACGACGGTTCCGCCAAAGGCGGCCTGGCCGGCATAGGCGGGATTGACGGCGGTCACGCGAAATCCCTTCAGCGACAGGTAGCGCGCGACGAAGTAGGAGGGTCGAAGCTCGTTGAGCGACACACCCACGCCCGCGACGGTCTTCGTGTCGGTCAGGATGCGGCGCAGCAGCGCGTCGGGATAGGTGATGGCGAGATTGGTCATGGTCCGGCTCCCCGACCTGCGCCCGCCCGGTCGTTCTCAGAAAAAGGCGCCCAGGGGTTGCCTGGGCGCGAAGTCGGAACGAGGGACAGTGAGTGATGAAGTGCCGTCTGCTCGCGCAGACATCACCTCAACCTACAAGATAGGCTGTCATCGCTCACATGAAAAGATCATGTAAGGGATTTGTGAACGGTTCGTTGCCGCACCGCGCGGGTTGCGGGGGATAGCTGTGGATAAGTGCGGACAGGACGCGGGGCCGCCCTGCGTCGCCCCGGTTTCGTCGCCCGGCATGCACGGGTCAGTGCGTCCAGGCCCCGCGGCGGGAATGGGCAAAATTCTCGCCGTATCCGCGCGGACGTACGACATGGCGGCGCGGCTTGGGCTCGGCGATCTGATAGGGGATGCCGTGCCGCTCGGCATACTCGACCGCCGCCTCGCGCGTCTCGAAGCTGAGCCGGACCTGCCCCCGCATGTCACGCGAGGATGTCCAGCCCATCAGCGGGTCGATGGACCGCGCCGATTCGGGGGCGAATTCCAGCGTCCAGTGATGCGTCTTTGCCGTGCCCGACTGCATCGCGCTCCGCGCAGGCTGGTAGATTCGGGCGAGCATCGCAATCTCCCTCAAGCGGCGATCATCATTCCGAGTCCCACAGGGCCCCGCAAGGGGTTGATGCGCGGTGAATGATGGTGGGGGGTACAAGAGGATCACCGGCCGACCGCGGGGGAGCGAGGGGTGGGGTGGGTGGTGCTGCGACCGACCGGTGATCTTCGTCTTGCTGCTTGCACATTCTGAATACCGTCTGTGCAAAACATCTGCAAGCGAAAAAACCATCTGAAGTTGAAAATTAATCCATTAATACAACTTTAACGAGTATGACCGAAACCTTTCAAATTCCGTCCGGCTGGGGCAGAGTGCGCGCCAATGGTTAACAAATCCTCACCATCCCGAGCGTGGACGGCATGACGGCCGACACCCTGGTCACCGTCCCGCAGCGCCCGGCCCGCGAAAAGCTCGAGGGCGGGCGCGCCCTCGTCATGCAGAGCCCGTTCCAGCCCGCGGGCGACCAGCCCACCGCCATCGCCGAACTCGTCGGGGGGATCGCTGCGGGCGAGCGCAACCAGGTGCTGCTCGGCGCGACCGGAACGGGCAAGACCTTCACCATGGCCAAGGTGATCGAGGCGACCCAGCGACCCGCGATCATCCTTGCCCCGAACAAGACGCTGGCGGCCCAGCTTTATGGTGAATTCAAGAATTTCTTTCCTGACAATGCAGTCGAATACTTCGTGTCCTACTATGACTACTATCAGCCGGAGGCTTACGTAGCCCGGACTGATACGTATATCGAGAAAGAGTCCCAGATCAACGAACAGATCGACCGGATGCGGCATTCGGCGACCCGGTCCCTGCTCGAGCGCGACGATGTCATCATCGTCGCCTCGGTCTCGTGCAT
>JANNOT010000220.1:0-7953 GCA_031399375.1 Paraoceanicella sp. | reverse complement strand
GCGGCGGCACTGACCGGGACGCCGCTGGCCGACACCGATCCCGAGCTCGGCGCAAACCTGATGGTGTTCTTCTGCGCCGAATGGGCGGCGCTTGCGGCCGAACCGCGGATCGCCCGGCTGATCCCCGGCCTCGACGCCCTGACCGCCCGGCTGTCCGGGCTGGGGGCGAACCAGTACCGGCTCTTCAGCTTCGATGCGGCGGGCGCAATCCGGGCAGTCGCGGTCCTTTTGCGTCAGGACGCGGATCTGGCCGCGATCCCGGCGCGGACCCTGATCCTGAGCCAGACCATCCAGTCGCTCCTGCTCTGGTCGGACCGGGCCTTCGGACGCGTCAGCCCGCTGGTGGTGGGCGCGGACGGGATCGCCCGGGTCCGTGCGGACCACGCCGCCCTGATCCGCGCGGCCTATGACCCGGTGCTGCCTGCGGCGACCAGCGATCCTGCGTTCGCCCTGCGCCTGCATGCCCGGATGGTGCGACCGTCGTGATCCATCGCATGGACATCCGCGTCTACTACGAGGACACCGACCTTGCGGGGGTCGTCTACTACGCCAACTACCTGCGGTTTCTCGAACGCGGGCGGACCGAGGCGGTCCGGGCGGCGGGGATCGACCAGGGGGCGCTGCGGGCGCAGGGTCTGGTGTTCGTCGTCCGGCGCATCGCGGCCGAATATCTGCGCCCCGCCCGGTTCGACGATGTCCTGACGGTCGAAACCCGGCTGACCCGGCTCGGGGGCGCGTCGTTCGAGATGGCGCAATGCGTGCGGCGGGGCGAGGCGATGCTGCTGACCGCGGCGTTGACGCTGGCCTGCATGGATCTCGGCGGCACGCCGCGTCGGCTGCCCGCAGACCTGCGCGCGCGCCTTGCCGTCGGGACTGCCGTCGCCTGACCGTCACGCGAATTTGGCGAAAACCCTGCCACAACCCCTTGCGAATTTGTTAGGGTATGCCAGAAGCACCGTACCCGACCGGAGGATCACATTCCGGCGGGCGAGGCAGTGTGCGCAGGACTGGAGCGATGGAAACCGAAGCAGTCGCCGCGGCGCAAGCGATCGATTTTTCCCTGCTGGCGTTGTTCCTGCGGGCCACCATCACCGTGAAGCTGGTGATGATCGGGCTTGTCGTGGCATCCGTTTGGTCCTGGGCGATCATCATCGACAAGATCCTGCGCTACCACCGCGCCCGGCGCGAATCCGGCATGTTCGAGGATGCGTTCTGGTCCGGCCAGCCGCTCGACGAGCTCTTTGACCGGGTCGGGCAGAAGCCGCGCTCGGCGCTCGAGCGGATCTTCGTGTCCGGCATGGGCGAATGGCGGCGATCCTACCGCAAGGGGGCCTTGCTGCCGGGCGCGCAGCAACGCATCGACCGGGCGATGAGCGTTGCCATCGCGCGCGAGACCGAGGGGGTCAACAGCGGGCTGAGCGTGCTGGCCACCGTGGGCTCCGTCTCGCCGTTCATCGGGCTATTCGGGACCGTCTGGGGGATCAAGCATTCGTTCGAGCAGATCGCGATCCAGCAGAACACCAACCTTGCCGTCGTGGCGCCCGGTATTGCCGAAGCGCTGCTGGCCACCGCCATCGGGCTTGTGACCGCGATCCCCGCAGTGGTGGCGTACAACAAGTTTTCTGGCGATGCGGACAAGATCACGGGGGGGTACGAGAATTTCGCCGATGAATTCTCCACCATCCTGTCGCGCCAGATCGAGCGGGGGGGCGAGTGATGGCAGCCTCGCTCGCCCGGCGCGGCAGGTCCCGGCGCGGCGCCTCGCGCCGCCAGATGGCCGAGATCAACGTGACGCCCTTCGTGGACGTGATGCTCGTGCTGCTCATCATCTTCATGGTCGCGGCCCCGCTCCTGACCGTGGGCGTGCCGGTGGAGCTGCCCAAGACCGCCGCGGCCCCCCTGCCGACCGAGCAGGAGGAGCCGCTGACCATCGCCCTGACCGCCGATGGGCGGGTGGTGCTGCAAAAGGTCGAGATCGCGCTTGCCGATCTGATCCCGAAGCTTCAGGCCATCGCGGCCGAGCGAGAGAACGACAAGGTGTTCCTGCGCGCGGACGGCAAGGTGCCCTACGAGGTGGTGGCCCAGGTCATGGGGGCGCTTAACGCGGGCGGGTTCAACCAGATCGGCCTGGTGACCGATCCCGGCGGGCCGACGCTGGACGGAACCACATCCGGTGCGACCGAGGGGGGGAACTGACGACGCGATGAACCGCTCGGTCATCCTTTCGGGGGGGCTGCACCTCCTGCTGATCCTGATCCTGCTCTTCTCGGGGCAGATCTTCAGCTCGGACGAGGTGCGCGCGATCCAGATCGCCGAGGTGGACATCATCACGGGCGAGGAATTCGACGCCGCCCAGTCCGCGGCCCCGGATGCCCCGCGCGAGGTGCTTCCGGATCTGACCCCGCCCGAGGCTGGCGGCTCGGACGTGGTGGCCCCCGATGCGGTCGAGCCCCCCTCGGCCCAGGCCCCCGACGCCCCCGAGGCGCCTGCCACCGAGGCGGCCGAGACCGCGCCCGATGTCAGTGCCGTGCGCGACCGCGCCCAGGTGACGGCGGCCCCCGAGCCCGCCCAGCCGAGCCAGGGCGAGCCCGAGGGCGCGTCCTCCGTCATCGCACCGGTCGGGCCCACGGCGCCCGAGACGGCCCGGCCGACCATCGCGCCCAGCCTCACGCGCCCGGCCCCGCCGCGCCCGGCGCCCCGGATCGCCGATACCCCCGCACCGCCGCCGCCCACCGACGCGCGCACGGCGGACACGGCGACCCCCGAGGTCGCCCCGGGCGAGACGGCGGTCGAGCCGCAGGAGGAGAAGCCTGCCGAGGCCCCGCCCGAGGCCGCGACCGAGATCGTCCCCGAAGTGGCCGAGCCGGTGACCGAGCCCGAAGCCGTGGCCCCCCTGACCGCCGCACGCCCCCGGGGCCGCCCGGACGTGCAGACGGCCGAAGCCACGCCCCCACCCGCCGCGCCCGAGACCCAGACCGAGACCCAGACCGCCGCGGCCGAACCCGTGCGCGCGGCCACCCCGGCGACCCAGGCCCGTCCCGCGCGTGAGGCCGCCACCCCGCGCCCCGCGCGGACCCCCGACGTGCCGGTCGGCGCCCCCCTGACCGCGCGGGAAAAGGACGGGATCACGCTTGCGGTCAAGAAGAACTGGAATGTCGGTCCGTTCCAGGGCCGCCCGGATTTCCGCGAGCTGATCGTCACCGTCCGCTTCGAGCTTGACCAGGCGGGAAACGTGCTGGGGGGCAAGGTGGAGCCGGTGACCCCGGCCAGCCCGTCGGGTCCTTACAAGCTCGCCTATGATGCCGCACGCCGCGCGGTCCTGCGCTCCGCCCCGTTCCGCATGCCGCCCGAAAAGTTCGGGCGCTGGAAGGTGGTGGAAATCACGTTCAACCCGAGCAAGGGGATTGGGTACTGATGCGATACCTGTTCTGCATCCTCGCGCTGGTGGCGGGCGCGCAATGCGCCGCCGCCCAGGAGCCGCTGCGCATCGAGATCACCGATGGCGTGATCGAGCCCATGCCGTTTGCCGCGCCGCAATTCGTGGCCGCGGACGGGGGCGCGCAGGAAGTCGCGGCCCAGCTGACCAAGGTGATGACCGACGATCTGGTCAATACCGCGCTCTTCCGCCTGATCCCCCAGGCCGCCTATATCGGCCGGGCCGAGGGGGCGGATGCCACGCCGCAGTTTCCCGACTGGCGGGCGATCAATGCGCAGGCCCTGGTGACCGGGTCGGTCGCGAGCACGCCCGACGGGCGGATCGAGCTCCAGGTCCGGCTCTGGGACGTCTTTGCCGGCGGCCCGGTCGGCGAGGGGCTGCGGTTCGTCGGCGACCGGCAGAGCTGGCGCAGGCTGGCGCACAAGGCGGCCGACATGGTTTACAGCCGCCTGACCGGCGAGGCGGGGTATTTCGACACCCGCGTCGTGTTCGTGGCCGAAAGCGGGCCCAAGGGGCGGCGCAACAAGCAGCTCGCCATCATGGACCAGGACGGGGCAGGCCTGCGCACCCTGACCCAGGCCGGGGAGCTGGTGCTGGCGCCCCGCTTTGCCCCGTCCTCGCAGACCATCCTCTTCACCAGCTACCGCTCGGGCGAACCGCGGGTCTATCTGATGAACGTGGAAAGCGGCGCAGTCGATCAGCTCGACCGGCTCCCCGGCATGACGTTTGCCCCGCGTTTCTCGCCCGATGGGCGGCGGGTGGTCATGTCGCTCTCGATCGGGGGCAATACCGATGTCTATGCGGTCGATCTCGGCTCTCGCGCGCGCTCGCGCCTGACCGACAGCCCGGCCATCGACACCGCGCCGAGCTATGCCCCCGACGGCAGCCAGATCGTGTTCGAAAGCGACCGTGGCGGCAGCCAGCAGCTTTACGTGATGCCCGCGGGCGGTGGCGGGGCGACGCGCATCAGCTTCGGCCAGGGGCGCTACGCGACCCCGGTCTGGTCCCCGCGCGGGGATCTGATCGCGTTCACCAAGATGCAGGGGGGCCGGTTCTACATCGGGGTGATGCGCCCCGACGGGTCCGAGGAGCGGCTCCTGACCGCGTCCTTCCTCGACGAGGGGCCGACCTGGGCGCCCAACGGCCGGGTCCTGATGTTCTTTCGCGAAACGGGGGGTGCGAATGGCGGGCCGGTGCTGATGAGCGTCGATGCCACCGGGCGCAACCTGCGGCGCGTGCCGATCACCCTCGCCGCGTCCGATCCCGCATGGTCGCCCCTCTTGCAGTAATACACGCAAAGGTTTAACCCCGGGCGCGACCCGATGTCTTTTTCCCGTCCTGTCCCGAAACCACGGAGTTGCCCCGATGACCTTCCTGAAGCTCGGCCTTGCCTCGGCCCTCGCGCTCGGCCTTGCCGCGTGCTCGAACACCACCGATACTGCCGCCGTCGATCCGAATGCTGCGGGCGGCACGATTTCGGAGACCTCGCTCCAGTACTTCAACACCGTCGTCGGTGATCGCGTGTTTTTCGATACGGATTCGAGCGCGCTCGACCTGACCGCGCAGGAAACGCTGACCCGCCAGGCGCAGTGGATGCAGGCCAATGCGTCGACCACCGCGGTGATCGAGGGCCATGCGGACGAGCGCGGGACGCGCGAATACAATATCGCCCTCGGCGCGCGCAGGGCAAATGCCGCCTACAACTTCCTGGTGTCCCAAGGCATCGACGGCAGCCGCCTGCGCACGGTCTCCTACGGCAAGGAACGTCCCGAGGCGCTGGGGTCGGACGATGCGAGCTGGGCCCAGAACCGGCGCTCGGTCTCCGTCGTGACCGGCGCGCCGGTCAGCTGATCGCGGGCGCAGGCGCCGCGCGGGGTCCCGCGCGGCCGCCAGCCGGGGGAGGGTTGCCGATGCGTCCGATCGGGCTCGCCGCAATGCTGTGTGCCGCTCTCGCCCTCGCCGGCGGGGCAGCGGGCCAGTCCGTGCCGCCGGGCGAGACCCTGGAGGACGTGCGTCAGAACCTGCAGGCGATCGATGCGACCGTGGCCGCGCTGCGCGCGCAGCTTGTCGCGGGCGGTGGCGGGCGCGCTACTGCGGGGGATTTGCAGCGGCTCGACGGGATCGAGGGCGAGGTGCGCCGCCTGACCGGGCGCGTCGAGCAGTTGCAGAACGACATCCGCCGGATGGCCGACGATGCCGGGCGGCGCTATGCCGATGTCGAGTTCCGCCTGACCGAGATCGAGGGCGGCGACACGGCGCTTCTCGGTGACGCGGCCCCGCTCGGCGGTGGGGTGTCCGGTACGGCCGCGGGCACGGTGCCCGGGGGCGGTCCCGCCGGGGTGATCGATCCCGAGGCACCCGGGGTGGCCACGGCCGTCTCCGAACAGAACGCCTTCGACGCCGCCGACGCGCTTCGTGCCGAGGGTCGGACGGCCGAGGCTGCCGCGGCGTTCCAGGCGTTTCTCGCCGATTTTCCCGGCAGTCCCCTGACGGCGGACGCGACATTCGCCCTGGCCGAGGCGCGCTTTGCGCTCGGTGCGCATCGCGACGCGGCCAAGAGCTACCTTGCAAGCTTCAACTCTGCCCCGACGGGGGCCAACGCGCCTGCCGCACTTCTCGGCATCGGCGCCTCGCTCCAGGTCTTGGGCCAGTTCCCCGAGGCCTGCCTGACCTTTGCCGAGGTTCTGCGCCGGTTCCCCGCCGGGCCGTCCGATGTGCTTGTCCGCGCGAATGACGGTCGGGCCGAGATCGGCTGCCAGTGACGCGGGCCACGGGGCGTCATCGGCAATCCTGCGCGGGCACCGGGGGCCGCGCGTGGTGGGGATAGCCTGTCCGCCCGCTTTGCCGCGGCGCTGACCGGGGCACCGGACGGACGGCTTGGCCTTGCCGTGTCGGGCGGTGGGGATTCCGTCGCGCTCCTCGCCCTCGCCGTCGCCTGGGGTGCCCGGCCGCTGGCGGTCGCCACCGTCGATCACGGGCTGCGCCCGGGCGGCGCGGCCGAGGCGGCGTCGGTTTCGGCGCTCTCCGCCAGGTTCGGCCTGTCGCACGCCACGCTGCGCTGGGACGGGTGGGCGGGCGGCAACCTTCAGGCCCGGGCGCGCGCTGCGCGGCGGCGGTTGCTGTCCGATTGGGCAGCGTCCGAGGGCTTGGCGGCGGTCCTGCTGGCCCATACCCGCGACGATCAGGCCGAGACGGTGCTGATGCGCCTTGCGCGCGGGTCGGGGGTGGACGGGCTGGCGGCGATGCGCCCGGCGGCACGGGCCGAGGGCGTGCTCTGGCTGCGGCCGCTGCTCGGGGCGACCCGGGCCGAGCTGCGCGACCATCTCCGCGCCCTCGGGCTGGCCTGGGCCGAGGACCCGGGCAACGCGGACGCGCGCTTTGCCCGGATTGCCGCCCGCCGCCTGCTGCCCGCGCTTGCACCGCTGGGGCTGACCCCCGCGCGGCTCGCCACGCTCGCAGCCCACATGGGCGATGCGGCCGAGGTGCTCGATGAGGCAGAGGCGGCGCTGGCCCGAAGGGCGCTACGTCTCGACCCCGCGGGCTGGGCGCTGCTCGACCCGGGCGCGGTCGCCACGGCGCCGCGGGGCGTGGCCCTGCGGCTTCTGGCCGATACGCTCGCCGCCGTGGCGGGTGCGCCCTACCGGCCGCGGCTCGACGCTCTGCGCGCGCTCGCCGCGGCACTGGTGGCGCCGGAATTTGCGGGGGCGACGCTGCATGGCTGCGTGCTGCGCCCCGCGCGCGGTGGCATGGCCATCCTGCGCGAGCTTGCGGCGGTGGAGCCGCCCGTGCCCGCGAGCGCCACGGTGTGGGATGGGCGCTGGTCCCTGGCGCTGCCCCCCGGGACCCCCCCGGACTGGCGGGTGGGTGCCCATGGCGCCGGGTTGCCCGGGGTGGCGCGCCGGGTGGCCGAGACGCTGCCCGCGCTCTGGAACGCGGGCACGCGGGTCGCCCTGCTTGCCCCTCTGGGTGGGCCGCATGGGCGGGCGCGCTTCGACATCCGTGATGCACGACGCCGCACGGCCTTAACCGGGAATTGAATGTCCCGGTGCTCTCCTTATGTTAGGGCATGCGGGGTCGGTCGGATTGCATCGATGCCACGCCCCCATGCCGCTGGAGGATACCTTGGGCAATGCGAAGAATCTGGCCTTCTGGGCCATCGTCATCCTGCTGCTGGTGGCGCTCTTCAACGTCTTCAACACCGGCAGCCCGACGGCGCGCGGCGCCGAGGTGAGCTTTTCGGAGTTCCTGAACCGCGTCGATGCCTCGCGCGTCGCCCGGGTGCAGATGGACGGCGAGACCCTGCGGGTCGAGGATAACGACGGTGCCCGCTACGAGGTGGTCCAGCCCCGCGGCTCGGACATCCTGGGTGAGTTGCGCGCGGCGAATGTCCAGATCGACGTCGTGGCGCAGGAACGCTCGGGCTTCCTGTCCACGCTGTCGCTCTGGCTGCCCTTCCTCCTTCTGATCGGCGTCTGGATCTTCTTCATGAACCGCATGCAGGGCGGCGGGCGCGGGGC
>JANNOT010000199.1:0-11135 GCA_031399375.1 Paraoceanicella sp. | reverse complement strand
AGGGTGCGGCGCTCGCCCTGATGGTCGAGGTGATGGCGGCCTGCCTGACCGGGGGCACGCTGTCGGCCACCGCCAATTCGGTGTTTGACGGCGACGGACCTGCGCCCGACTTGGGCCAGACCCTGATCGCGATCGACCCCGACCGCCTGTCGGGCGGGGCCTATGCCGGGGGGATTGCCAGCCTTACGGCCGCCTATGCCGCCGATGGCGCGCGCCTGCCCGGTGCGCGGCGCCTGGCGGCCCGGGCTGCGGCGCGCGACGAGGGTCTCTGGATCGACCCCGTGCTTCTGTCCCGGATCGAGGAGATTGCCGGATGATCGCCACCCGCCGGTTCGGCACCCATGAGGGGCGCGAGGTGACCGAGGCCGTGCTGGAAAGCCCCCAGGCGGAGGTGCGGATCCTCAGCTACGGCGCGGTCGTGCGGGACTGGCGGGTGGGCGGGGCACCGATGGTGCTTGGCTTCGAGCGCTTCGAGGATTATCCCGCCCACAGCCGGTCGTTCGGCATCGTGGCGGGGCGGGTCGCGAACCGGATCGCGGGGGCCTGCTTCACGCTCGGCGGCGAGACCTGGCGGCTCGCGGCGAACAACGGGCCCAACCATCTCCATGGCGGGGCGATCGGCCTGGGGCGGCGGATCTGGGACATGGAGACCGACCGGGCGGCAAACGCGGTGCGCCTGCGCTATCTCAGCCCCGAGCGGGAGGAGGGCTATCCCGGCGCCGTCGCCTTTACCGTCACCTACCGGCTCGACGGCGCGCGGCTGGTCTGCACGATGGAGGGGGTCCCCGACCGCCCGACGCCGATCAATCTTGCCCAGCACAGTTACTACAATCTCGGGCCGGGGGGCGACGTGTTCGACCATACGCTCGTCATCGACGCGCCGCAGATCACGCCAGTGGACGATACGCTGATCCCCACGGGCGAGATCGCGGCCGTCGCAGGCACCCGGTTCGACTTCACCCTGCCGCGCCGCATGGGCGACGCGGATCCCGACCGGCGGGGCTACGACCAGAATTACGTGCTGCGCGACGGGCGCGACCCCGGCGTGCCGGTCGCCGCGGTCACCGGCCACGGCCGTCGCCTGCGGGTCTGGACGGATCAGCCCGGGCTCCAGCTCTTCACCGCCGCCACGCTGGACGTGCCGGTTCCGGGTCTCGACGGGCGGCGCTACGGACCGTTCGCGGGCCTCTGCCTCGAGGCGCAGAACTTCCCCGACGCGGTGAACCGCGCGCAGTTTCCCAGTGCGATTCGCACGCCCGAGACCCCGTACCGCCAGGAGACGACGGTCGAAATCGTCCCGATCGATTAACGATCCTTTCGGGTTGGTTAAGGCGACACGAGTCGTTCCGGTGCCCGTTGTGGGTAAGTCTGCGTCAATCGCAAAATCTTGAACCGCCGGAAATAGACCGGTTGACGGCCCACGCCGAGTCGCGGCTATTGTGGTGTCACGGAGGCGACACACAATAGCTGGTGCTGCTGCCGACAGGCGGGGTGGTGACGCCCCTTTCCATCAAGACAAGGGCGGCCCCCCGCGTCTGCGCGGATGGCGAAGCCGTACCGCAAGGGACATGAGCATGAAGATCGACCGCGCCTTCACCAGACCTGGCCGTTCGGCCTATGCCGGGATTGCGTTCCGGACAACGGCGTCCGAGATCCGCAATCCCGACGGGTCGGTCGTCTTTGCGCTGGCCGGCATCGAGGTGCCGGAGGGGTGGAGCCAGGTCGCGGCCGACGTGCTCGCCCAGAAGTATTTTCGCAAGGCGGGCGTGCCCGCGCGGCTGAAGCGGGTCAAGGAAAAGGGCGTGCCCGAGTTCCTCTGGCGGTCCATCCCCGACGAGGCGGCTCTCGCAAAGCTGCCCGAGGCCGAGCGGTCCGGCGGGGAGACGAAGGCGACGCAGGTCTTCGACCGCATGGCTGGCGCCTGGGCCTACTGGGGCTGGAAGGGCGGCTATTTCGGGTCCGAGGACGATGCCCGCACCTACATGGACGAGATGCGCCACATGCTGGCCGCCCAGATGGCCGCGCCCAACAGCCCGCAATGGTTCAACACCGGGCTCCACTGGGCCTACGGCATCGACGGCCCGGGGCAGGGGCATTTCTACGTCGATTTCCAGACCGGAAAGCTCACCGCCTCGACCTCGGCCTACGAGCATCCCCAGCCCCATGCCTGCTTCATCCAGTCCGTCGGCGACGACCTGGTGAACGAGGGCGGGATCATGGACCTCTGGGTGCGCGAGGCGCGGCTCTTCAAGTACGGCTCGGGGACGGGGACCAACTTCTCCTCCCTGCGGGCCGAGAACGAGCGGCTGGCGGGGGGTGGGCGGTCCTCGGGCCTCATGAGTTTTCTCAAGATCGGCGACCGGGCAGCCGGCGCGATCAAATCAGGCGGGACCACCCGTCGGGCAGCGAAGATGGTGATCTGCGACCTCGATCACCCCGATATCGAAGCGTTCGTGAACTGGAAGGTGCGTGAGGAACAGAAGGTCGCGGCCCTGGTCGCGGGGTCAAGGCTGCATCAGGAGCGGCTGAACGCGATCTTCGACGCGATCCGGGCCTGGGACGGCACGCCAGAGGCCGCCTATGACCCGAAGGCAAACGAGGGACTGAAGACCGCCCTGAAGGCGGCAAAGACCGCACGGATCCCCGACAGCTACACCGTCCGGGTCCTGCAATACGCGCGGCAGGGATACGCCTCGATCGAATTCCCGGTCCTCGACACGGACTGGGATGGCGAGGCGTATCTCACCGTCGCGGGACAGAATTCCAACAACTCGGTGCGCATTACGGACGCGTTCCTGAAGGCGGTGGACGACGACGCCGACTGGGCGCTGATCCGCCGCACGGATGGCAAGGTGGCGAAGACCCTGCGGGCCCGGGACCTGTGGGAGCAAATCGGCCACGCCGCCTGGGCCTGCGCCGATCCCGGGGTGCAGTTCCACGACACGATCAACGCCTGGCACACCTGCCCGGGCGACGGGCCGATCCGGGCGTCGAACCCGTGCTCGGAATACATGTTCCTCGACGACACGGCCTGCAACCTCGCCTCGCTGAACCTGCTCGCCTTCCTCAAGGACGGGCGGTTCGACGCGGAGGCGTATGTGCACGCAACGCGGCTCTGGACCGTGACGCTGGAGATCTCGGTCCTGATGGCGCAGTTCCCGTCCAGGGAGATCGCGGCGCGCAGCTACCGCTTCCGCACCCTCGGTCTCGGGTACGCCAATATCGGCGGGCTGCTGATGACCCTCGGCCTGCCCTATGACAGTGCCAAGGGCCGGGCACTCTGTGCCGCCCTGACCGCGGTGATGACGGGCATCTCCTATGCCACTTCGGCCGAGATGGCCAAGCGGCTCGGCGCCTTCCCCGGCTACAACGACAACCGCGACGCCATGCTG
Organism: Paraoceanicella sp.; assembly: GCA_031399375.1. Lineage (GTDB taxonomy): Bacteria > Pseudomonadota > Alphaproteobacteria > Rhodobacterales > Rhodobacteraceae > Paroceanicella. The sequence goes on along the minus strand of JANNOT010000199.1, from coordinate 7,743 downwards.
CGGGTGATCCGCAACCACCGCAGGGCGGCGCACGGGGCGACGGATTACGAGGGGCTGGCGGTGCCGCCCGTTCCCCTCGATGCCCGCGCCTGCCCGGATCAGCACCTGGTGGAACTCGCGCGTGCCGCCTGGGACCAGGCGCTCGAGCTCGGGACCCGGCACGGCTTTCGCAACGCCCAGGCGACGGTCATCGCCCCCACCGGGACCATCGGTCTGGTGATGGATTGCGACACCACGGGGATCGAGCCCGATTTCGCGCTGGTCAAGTTCAAGAAGCTCGCCGGTGGCGGGTACTTCAAGATCATCAACCGCTCGGTGCCCGCGGCGCTGCACGCGCTCGGGTACGACACGGACACGGCCCGCAGCATCGTGGCCTATGCCGTGGGCCACGGGACGCTCGAGGGTGCACCCGGGGTCAATGCAGCCACGCTGCGGGCAAAGGGCTTTGGCGACGCGCAGATCGCGGCGGTAGAGGGGGCGCTTGGCGCCGCCTTCGACATCCGCTTCGTCTTCAACGCCTACACGCTCGGCGAGGCGTTCTGCCGCGACGTGCTGGGGGCGGAGCCGGGGGCAGACATCCTGCGCCATCTCGGCTTCAGCCGGGCCGAGATCGACGCCGCCAACGACTATGTCTGCGGCACCATGACGGTCGAGGGCGCGCCGGGCCTGCGGGCCGAGCATCTGCCGGTCTTCGATTGCGCCAATCCCTGCGGCAAGATCGGCAAGCGGTATCTGAGCGTGGAAAGCCACATCACCATGATGGCGGCCGCCCAGAGCTTCATCTCCGGCGCGATCTCCAAGACGATCAACATGCCCAACAGCGCCACGATCGCCGAGTGCCAGGACGCCTATCTGCTCAGCCACCGGCTGGGGGTGAAGGCGAACGCGCTCTATCGCGACGGATCAAAGCTGTCCCAGCCGCTCGCCTCGGCCCTGATCGAGGACGAGGACGAGATCGTCGCGGCCCCCGCCGCCGCCCGCGCGACCGTGTTCGCTGAGCGGATCGTGGAGCGGATCATCGTGCGCGAAGTGGCCGCGGCCGCCGGGCGACACAAGCTCCCCGAGCGGCGCAAGGGATACACCCAGAAGGCCATCGTCGGCGGACACAAGGTCTATCTGCGCACGGGCGAATACCAGGACGGCAAGCTTGGCGAAATTTTCATCGACATGCACAAGGAGGGGGCGGGGTTCCGGGCGATGATGAACAACTTCGCCATCGCGATCTCGGTCGGCCTCCAGTACGGCGTGCCGCTGGAGGAATTCGTGGAGGCGTTCACCTTCACGCGCTTCGAACCCGCAGGGATCGTCCAGGGCAACGAGGCGATCAAGAACGCGACCTCGATCCTGGATTACATCTTTCGCGAACTGGCCATCAGTTATCTCGACCGCACCGACCTCGCCCATGTCCAGCCGCAGGGGACCAATTTCGACGATCTGGGGCACGGGGTGGAGGAGAGCCGCCCGAACGTGGCCCCGGTGGGCGAGGCGGCCGCGCAGCGCGCCATCGAGACGATCCGGCAGGTGAGCTCGACCGGCTACCTGCGCAAGCGCCTGCCCCAGGAACTGGTGGTGCTCCAGGGCGGCGCGGGCGTGCAGGCGGCGGGGGGCTACGGCCTGGCCGAGGCGATCGGCCAGATGACCGCGGGCCTCGCCGTGCGCGACAGGCGGGCGCAGGCGCGCATGCAGGGCTATGAGGGCGACAGCTGCGGCGACTGCGGCAACTTCACCCTCGTGCGCAACGGGACTTGCCTGAAATGCAACACCTGCGGCGGGACCAGCGGGTGCAGCTGACAGGACCAGGGGATCAGGTGCCGGGCGGGAACCTAGGGCAGTAGCGACAAGCGCGGACCTGAAACGGCGGGGCGGTGGGTGACCACCGCCCCGGACTTTTTGCACCCGGTCTTCCGGGCTCCCGCCCGAGGGCGGGGCTCAAGACGGCTGCTGGGCGGCGCTCGAGCAGCGGCTGCGTCTCAAGGCGCCTGACCGAGGGTCGGGGCGAAGCGTCGGGGTCAGGAGGTGCCGAGGCCCCGGCGCATCGCGAGGCGGCGGAGCGGGCCCGTGCGGTGGAGAAGGGCGAGGCCCGCCCGCCGCAGGTCGCGCAGCGGGCGGATGTCGGTCTGCGCGGCGCGGTTCAGCAGATCGACGCCCGCGACCCGCAACGCCGCGTCCGGCCAGCGCGCGCGGTGGTAGCGGGCGAGGACTGCCGGGGCGCCGGGATCGTCGGCCCCCGCGATGAGGTCACGCAGGACAGCGATGTCCGCAAGGCTGGTGTTCAGCCCCTGGGCGCCGATCGGTGGCATGGCATGGGCCGCCTCGGCCACCAGCGCGGTCCGCGGGCCATCAAAGCGGGCGGCGAGCTGGCTCGAGATCGGCCAGCATGCAAGCGGTCCCACCCGGGACAGCGTCCCCTGGACGCCGAGGGCGCGGGCGTTGAGCGCCATGTCGAACGCAACCTGATCGAGGGCGGCGAGGCGGGCCGCCTCCGGCCCGTCCTCCATCCACACCACGGCCATGTGGGGCGCGCCGTCCCGGTCGGGCAGGGGCACCAGCGTGAAGGGACCGCCTGTGCGGTGGATCTCGGTAGAGACGCCGTCATGGGGCAGGGTGCAGCGCAGCACGAAGACCAGCGCCTGCTGGCCATAGGTGGTGCGGGCACATCCGATCCCCAGCGCCCCGCGTACCGCAGACCCGCGGCCGTCGGCCGCAATCACGAGCCGGGCGGATATGGTCGTCCCGCAGTCGAGCCGCACCAGCGCCCGGTCGAGCCGCGGCGTGATCGCGGCGAAGCGACCCGCGTGCAGCCGTGCCGTGGAAAGGCGGGCCAGGGTGTCCATCAGCGCCGCGCGGATCGCCGTGTTCGGAACGTTCAGGCCGAAGGAAGGCTGGCCAAGTTCGGTGGCGGTGAAATCCGCCGTCTCGCGCGCCGCGTTGTCCCGCCCACCGGCATCGATCAGGCGCATGACGCGCAGCGGCGCGCCGACCATATCGAGCGCCACGCCGGCGCGCGCTAGCGCCGCAAGCCCGGGCGCAAGGATTGCCGTGCTGCGCAGGTCGCCTGGTGTGTCCTGGTCCGCGATCCCGGGATCGACGCAGAGCGTCCCATGCCCCTCGGCGGCAAGGATGGCTGTGGTGGCGAGCCCGGCGATGCCGCCGCCGACCACGAGGATGTCAGTCTCGATGCGTGTCATGCACAAAATGTAGCGCAGGCACTTGCGCAGGGCAGCCCCCGCGTCAAGACGTCTGGGTGCAGAGGCACCCTGTGGTTCGGTGCCGGGGCCTCTCCGGCCCTGCGGCGGGCGACGCATCGGGGCCATGCAAGCCTGTGGCCTGTGGCGCGGGGGCGTCCTATCCTGGGGCAGGCCCCGCGGGCGCCCACCGGCTGGCGGGGGTGGAGGATTTCGGACCATGACCACGGCCACGCCGGGCGACGCCTATGCCCTCATCATGAGGCTGATCGACGCGGGCGACCTGCGCCCCGGCGCGCGGCTGGTGGAAAGCGACCTCGCCGAACGCCTGGGGGTCTCGCGCACGCCGATCCGCGAGGCGCTCAAGCGGCTCGAGGCCCAGGCCGTCGTGACGCGCGAGGGGCGAAGCCTGATCGTGGCCTCGCTCGACCACGACCAGCTGGGCGAGCTTTACGCCGTGCGGGCCGAGCTCGAGGGGCTCGCCGCCCGCCTTGCGGCCCGGCACGCGGCGCCCGAGGAGATCGCGGTTCTGCGCGAGCTTCTGGCGCAGGACGCGCCGCTGATCGGCGATCCGGTGGCGCTCGCCCGCGCCAACAAGCGGTTCCACCGCCAGATCCACCTCGCCAGCCACAATCGCTACCTGATCGCGCAGCTGATTGCGATCCACCAGGCCATGGCCCTGATGGCCAGCACGTCGCTCGCCGCCAAGGGCCGGGGGGAGGAGGCGCTGGCGGAACACGCGGCGATCGTCGCGGCCATCGAGGGGCGGCGCGAGGCGGACGCGGATGACGCCATGCGCCATCACCTGTCGCGCGCCTACGAGACCCGGCTGCGGCTGGATGCCGGGCGAATGGGCTAGCCTGCCCGGTCGGCCAGGGTGGCCGGGGGCCGGGCGGGGTCGGCCCTGGGCGGCTGGCGGGTCAGGCCATGCTGGGTCTTGTCCCAGTGGAACGGGGCCAGCGCCACGTCGATCACCGCGCGGTAGGCCGCAAGCGCCCCGAGCGGCCAGTAGAGCGGCAGGGTCAGGAGCCAGGGCGCGAGGCTCGGCTGCCCCGTCCGCTCCAGCGCCCGCCATGCAATGGCGAGCATCAGCGCCTGCCCCCCCACCAGCGACACGGTGAACCCCACCAGCAGCGGCGCGGGCAGGACGGCGAGCCACGCGGGCAGGCCGAACACCGCCGTCGTGATCCACCCCGCCCAGAGCAAGGGCAGCGCCAGATAGGCCGAGATGCCGCCCAGCAGGATGACCTGGAACCCCACGAAGCCCCGGGTCCCCAGATCGCGCCAGAGGCCGACGGGATCGCGCATGTGGGTGATCCAGGTCATGATGTAGCCCTTGAGCCAGCGGGCGCGCTGGCGCACCCATCCGCGGGGGATGCAGTTCGCCTCCTCCCACGTGGTCGAGGCGATGACGGTCGTGTGAAATCCGTACCGGGCGAGGCGCATCCCCAGGTCGGCATCCTCTGTCACGTTATGGGCATCCCATGCCCCCACGGCCTCGAGCGCGCCGCGGCGGAAGAACACCGACGTCCCGCCCAGGGGCAAGGGAAAACGCAGCCGCTGGACACCCTTGAGCAGGATCTCGAACCAGGTCGCGTATTCGATGGCAAAACAGCGGGTCAGCCAGTTCTCGTGCGCGTTGAAATAGCTGAGCCGCGCCTGGACGCAGGCCATCTGGGGCGGGCTTTCGGCGAACCGCTCGACCACCAGGGCCACCTGGTCGGGATCGGGCTGGTCCTCGGCGTCATAGACCCCAACGATCTCGCCCGCGCAGAAATCGAGCGCGTAGTTCATCGCCCGCGGCTTGGTGCGCACGCGGTCCATGGGGACCTCGAGGCTGCGGATGTGGCGCGGCAGGCGGCGCGCGGCAACCGCGCCCACCATGGGGGCGTCGTCCTCCTCGAGCACGAGCACGATGTCGAGCAGTTCCACCGGATAGTCGATCCGCGCCAGCGCGGTCAGGAGAGGGTCGAGCACCGCCGTCTCGCGGTAGAGCGGCACGAGGATCGAGACCAGCGGCAGGCGGCGATAGGCGCTGAGCCGCGGCAGGTCGGGGCGCGGCGGGACCTTCGGGGTCCGGAAGCTTTCGATCAGGGCGGCAAGGCGGAGCGCCATCGTTGCGGTATTGGCGAGGATCGCCGCCGTGACCGCGGCGGCAAGGCAGAGGGTCGGCCCGATCAGGAGGAGTGCGGCCGCGATCGCAGCGAGGACCCAGAGCGCCAGCCGGCCGCTGCGCTGGCCCCACACGCGGCACGACAGCGCCTCGGGCGGGCGGGTGAGGGCGCGGGCCCGGAGCGTGGGGCGGAACGCGGCAGCGAGGCTGGCGCGGATCTGCGCGGTCTCGCCCAGGGAAAGCGCCATCGCCCCGGGTTCGATGCCGCAGGCCGCCGCGATCTCCGGCCCGCGGGTGGGATCGGCGCAGGCGACGACGATCGTCCCCCCGACCTTGCGCCACGGGATGCAGAGCAGCGCCAGGCAGCGCGCCGGATCGCAGGGCTCGCCCAGCGCGGGGTCGGGGGGGGCCAGGGCGAGATCGACCCGGGCGATCGCCCATTGCTCGGCCAGCGCGTCCGCCACACCCTCGGCTGTCACCATCTCCTCGGCCACCAGTAGATCGCCGAGCCGCAGGCTCGCGCGGCGCTGGAGTGCGAGCGCCTGCTCGAGCCGGGGCGCGTCGAGCCGGCCGCGCGCGATCAGGATCTCGCCCAGACGGCGCGCGGGCGGCGCGCCGGGGGGGCCGCCGGTGCGGCGGGCCTCGGTCGGGCGGACGAGGGGCAGGGGCTCTGGCGGCACCGGGGGTCTCCGGCCGTGGGCGGGGCAGGCCCGGCCAGATAGCCCCGGTTATGCTTAAAGTTCTCTTAAACTTCAGCGCATCGCCGCCACGAAGCGATCGAAGAGATAGGCGCTGTCCTGGGGTCCCGGGCTCGCCTCGGGGTGGTACTGCACCGAGAATACGGGGCGGTCGCGCAGGCGGATGCCGCAGTTGGACCCGTCGAACAACGACACATGCGTCTCGATCACGCCGGGGGGCAGGGTCTCGCTGTCCACGGTAAAGCCGTGGTTCATCGAGGTGATCTCGACCTTGTCCGTCTCGAGATCCTTGACCGGGTGGTTCGCGCCGTGGTGTCCGTGGTTCATCTTGACCGTCCGCGCGCCGAGCGCCAGCGCGAGCATCTGGTGGCCGAGGCAGATGCCGAACACGGGAATGTCCGCGCGATCGAGGATCCCGCGGATCGTCGGCACGGCATAGGCACCGGTCGCCGCCGGGTCGCCCGGGCCGTTCGACAGGAACACCCCCTCCGGCGCCAGGGCCAGCACATCGTCGGTCGTGGCCTGTGCGGGCAGGACGGTGACGTCGCAGCCCGCCGAGGCGAGGCTGCGCAGGATGTTGCGCTTGGCCCCGTAGTCTATCGCCACGACACGCCGCCCAGGCCCGTCGCGGCGTGCGAATCCGACGCCCCAGGCCCATTTCTGCTCCGCCCAGCGATAGGACTGGGCGCAGGTCACCTCGCGCGCCAAGTCCGCCCCGACCAGCCCCGGAAAGGCCCGGGCGCGGGCAAGCAGGTCCTCCAGGTCGAAATCGCCGTCCGCCCGGTACTGGAGCGCCACATGCGGCATGCCCTGCTGGCGGATCGCGCGGGTCAGCCGCCGGGTGTCGACCCCGCCGATCCCGATCCGGCCCCGCCGGGCGAGCCAGGCGCCGAGGCTCTCGGTCGCGCGCCAGTTGGCGGGCTCCGTCGGGTCCCATTTCACGACCATGCCGCGGGCGAAGGGCTCGGCCGTCTCGTCATCCTCGGGGTTCGTGCCGACATTGCCGACATGGGGAAAGGTGAAGGTCACGATCTGCCCGGCATAGGACGGGTCGGTCAGGATCTCCTGATACCCCGTCATCGCGGTGTTGAAGCAGAGCTCGGCCACCGCGACACCCTCGGCCCCGAATCCGCGGCCATAATGGACCGACCCGTCGGCGAGCACGAGCGCGGCAGTCGGACGGGCTTGCGGCATCGGTCGCTCCTCGGACGGATGCCCCGCTGCTACCCCCCACCCGGGTCAAGGTCAAGCGGGCGGCCGCGGTTGAGGGCGCACGCGCACTCGGTTAGACTCAGTGCCGGGGGGTAGTCCACATGCGCGATCGGCTGACGGCGGCGATGAAGGCGGCGATGCTCGCGCGGGACGCACCGCGCCTGTCGACGATCCGGATGATCCTGGCGGCGGTGAAGGAGCGCGACATCGCCGCTAGAACCGAGGCCGCGTCTGGGGCAGCGTCTGGGGCAGCGTCTGGGGCCGTGTCGGATGCCGACATCCTCGCCATCCTCGGCAAGATGATCAAGCAGCGTCAGGAAAGCGCGCGGCTCTACGAGCAGGGCGGTCGGACCGAGCTCGCCGCGCAGGAGCAGGCCGAAATCCGCGTGATCGAGGAATTCCTGCCGCGCCAGTTAACCGAGGACGAGATCCGCGTGGCCATCGCCGCCATCGTGGCGGAGACCGGCTCCACATCGGTGCGCGACATGGGCCGCGTGATGGCGCTGCTGAAGGCGCGCCATGCGGGACAGATGGA
>JANNOT010000101.1:0-7049 GCA_031399375.1 Paraoceanicella sp. | reverse complement strand
CGGGCGGGCCGATCCGGGGGTGTTCGCCCGGCTCGATGCCGAGGCGGCGCGGATCCCCCTGGGGTCCCAGGGGGTGCTGATGTCGCCCTACCTGACCGGCTGCATGGATCCCCACTGGGATCCCGACGCGCGCGCCACGATCACCGGCCTCGCCCCCAACCACAGCCCCGCCCATATCTACCGCGCGGCGCTGGAGGCGCTGACGGTGGAAAGCGCGCGCTGCCTCGATGCGATGCGGGCCGAGGGGCTGGCGCCTGCCCGGCTCCTCGCCGTAGGGGGCGGGGCGCGGAACACGCTCTGGACGGGGATGTTCGCCGACGCGACGGGGCTGCCGCTCACCCGCAGCCGCTCGGCCGAGGCCTCGGCACTCGGCGCAGGGATCACGGCGGCTGTGGGGGCGGGGTGGTACCCGGGCTTCGACGCGGCGGCAGCGGCCATGGCGCGGGAGGCGGAGACGGTGGCGCCCGATCCCGCGGCCCGGGCGGACTGGGCGGCGCTGTCGACACGGCAGGCGCGGGTGTACCGGGCGGTGGGCGCATAAGGGAAGGCTGCTGGGGAAGCGCTTGAGAAGCAGGGTGCTTCTCAAGGCGCCCGGCCGAGGGTTGGGGTGAGTCGGGCCGCGTCAAGGCTGAACCCCCGTTCCGGGGGCGCCTGCGGCGGCCTTGACCCGGCCCGACTCACCCCCGCACGGCGACGCGGTCGACGGGGGTGCGCAGGACGTCGGGCGTGGGGCGGCCGGGGAGAGGGGCGGTAGCCTTGGCAGTGGCGTCGGGAAAGAGCGCCCAGTGGAGCGGGCGGAAGCTGACGGCGCCCCGCTGGGCGGCGGGATGGTCGGCAGGCACGTCGATCTCCACCCGCGTGTCGCCCAGCGACAGTTCGAGGCGGCGGATGCCAGCGATGCGGCGGGCGGCGATGACGGTGCCGGTCAGACACGGGCCCGCGGCATCGGCGAGCGCGACCTGGTGGGGGCGGAAGTAGAGCAGCGCGGCACCCGGCGCGCCCGTCGGGGCCTGAAGGCCGGTCGGGCGACCGGCATGGAGCACCACGCCCCCCTCGACCGTCACGGGCAGGTGCGAGCTCTCGCCGATGAAGCCGAAGACGAAGGGCGAGACGGGGCGGTCATAGACCTCATCCGGCGCGCCCACCTGCTCGATCCGGCCCTGGCTCATCACCACCACCCGGTCGGCAAGCTCCAGCGCCTCCTCCTGGTCATGGGTCACGAACACGGTGGTGTGGCCGGTGCGGTCGTGGATCTCGCGCAGCCAGCGGCGCAGGTCCTTGCGCACCTGGGCATCGAGCGCGCCGAAGGGCTCGTCGAGCAGCAGCACCCGCGGCTCGATGGCCAGCGCCCGGGCGAGCGCCACCCGCTGGCGCTGGCCGCCCGAAAGCTGCGCGGGATAGCGCCCGCCGAGGCCGGGAAGCTGCACGAGATCGAGCAGCGCCTCGGCCCGCGCCGCAATCTCGCCCTTGGGCGGACGGGTCGCGCCGGGGCGCACGGTCAGGCCGAAGCCGATGTTCTCCATCACCGTCATGTGGCGGAAAAGCGCGTATTGCTGGAACACGAACCCCACCCTTCGGTCCTGGACCGGCAGGCGCGAGGCATCCTCGTCCCCGAAGAAGATCGCCCCGCCCGTCGCAACCTCAAGCCCCGCGATCAGGCGCAGGAGCGTGGTCTTGCCCGAGCCGGACGGCCCGAGCAGCGCGATGAGCTCGCCCGAGCGGATGTCGAGCGAGACGTCATGGAGCGCCGGAAAGCGGTCGAACTCCTTGCGCACATGGCGGACGCTGATGTCCATGGAACCTCTCCTCCTCGGGCCGTCAGTGGCCGGCCTGGGCGGCGATGTCGGCCGCAAAGCGCATCTCCAGCACGGTCTTGAGCACCAGGGTCACCAGGGCCAGCAACGCAAGCAGCGACGCGACGGCAAAGGCCGCCACGCTCAGGTATTCGTTATAGAGGATTTCGATCTGGAGCGGCATGGTCGTCGTCTCGCCCCGGATGCGCCCCGAGACGACCGAGACCGCGCCGAACTCGCCCATCGCCCGGGCGTTGCAGAGCAGCACGCCATAGAGCAGGCCCCAGCGGATGTTGGGCAAGGTCACGCGGCGAAACGTCTGCCAGCCCGAGGCGCCGAGCGAGAGCGCCGCCTCCTCCTCCACCGTGCCCTGCTCCTGCATCAGGGGGATGAGCTCGCGGGCAACGAAGGGGAAGGTGACGAAGATCGTGGCGAGCACGATGCCGGGCACGGCGAAGAGGATCTCGATCCCGTAGCCCTTGAGCCAGGGCCCCAGCACCGAGCCCGCGCCGAAGAGCAGGACATAGACCAGCCCCGCGATGACGGGCGAGACGGAAAAGGGCAGGTCGATCAGCGTGATCAGGAACGCCTTGCCGCGAAACTCGAACTTCGCGATGGCCCAGGCGGCGGCGAGGCCGAAGACGACGTTGAGCGGCACCGAGATCGCGGCGACCAGCAGGGTCAGGCGGATGGCGGCGAACGCGTCGGGGTCAGCGAGCGCCGCGAAATAGGCGCCCGCCCCCTCGTCAAAGGCCGCGCCGAACACGGCGACGAGCGGCAGGATCAGCATGAGGACGAGGAACGCGAGCGCCGCCCCCGTCAGGGCAAAGCGCGCGGCGCGCGTCTCGCTGACCGGATCGGCGCGGGTCAGGGCCGCATCAGCCATATCCGTATCTCCGCCGGCTCCAGGCCTGGATTAGGTTGATGGCAAGCAGCATGACGAATGACAGGATTAGCATCACCGCGGCGATCGCCGTCGCAGCGGGATAGGCGAACTCCTCCAGCCGGATCACAATCAGCAGGGGGGCGATCTCGGACACGTACGGGATGTTGCCCGCGATGAAGATGACCGAGCCGTACTCCCCCACCCCGCGGGCTAAGGCGAGCGCGAAGCCGGTGAGGACGGCAGGCGCCAGGCCCGGCAGCAGCACCCGGAACACCGTCTGCCAGCGCCGGGCGCCGAGGGTCGCCGCCGCCTCTTCGACCTCGCGGTCGATCTCCTCCATCACCGGCTGGACGGTGCGCACGACAAAGGGCAGGCCGATGAAGATCAGCGCCACGACGATGCCGGTGGGGGTATAGGCGACCTTGACCCCGATCCCGGCGAGCCAGGCCCCGATCCAGCCATTGGGGGCATAGAGCGCGGTCAGGGCCACCCCCGCCACCGCCGTGGGTAGGGCAAAGGGCAAATCCACGATCGCATCCATCAGTCGCCGGCCCGGAAAGCGGTAGCGCACGAGCACCCAGGCGACGATGACGCCGAAGACCACGTTGACCAGCGCCGCGATCAGCGCGGTGCCGAAGCTGACGCGCAGGGCCGCGAGCGTGCGGGGGTCGAAGGCGATGGCGGCAAAGCCCGCCCATCCGAGCTCGGCCGACCGCCAGCCCACACCCGCGAGCGGGATCAGCACCACGAGGCAGAGATAGAAGACCGTGAAGCCGAACGTCACCCCGAAGCCCGGGATGACGCTTGGCCGACGGAAGCGCCAGGGGGTGGCGGTCACATCACTGCCCGGGCTTGTAGATCTGGTCGAAGATCCCGCCATCGGCGAAGTGGGTCTGCTGCGCCGCGGCCCAGGAGCCGAACACGTCCACGACCCGCACAACGCGCTGGTCGGCAAAGCGGCCCACATCCTCGGGGTCGGCGAGCTCGGGCTTCGACGGGCGGTAGAAATTGCGCGCTGCAATCTTCTGGCCGGTCTCGGAGTAGAGGAACTCGAGATAGGCCTGCGCCACGGCACGGGTCCCCTTGGCATCGACATTGCCGTCCACCAGCGCCACCGGCGGCTCCGCCCGCACGCTGAGCGGGGGCACGACGATGTCGAACTGGTCCTCGCCCAGTTCCTTGAGGCTCAGGTAGGCCTCATTCTCCCAGGCCAGCAGCACGTCGCCGATGCCCCGCTGGGCGAAGGTCGTCGTGGACCCGCGCGCGCCGGTGTCGAGCACGGGGACGTTGCGGTAGAGTGCTGCGACAAAGTCCTGCGCGCGGGCCGCGTCGCCGCCGTTCTTCTCCAGCGCGTCGATCCAGGCGGCGAGGTAGTTCCAGCGCGCCCCGCCGGAGGTCTTGGGATTGGGCGTGATGACCTGCACCCCCTCCTCCACCAAGTCGGGCCAGTCGGCGATGCCCTTGGGGTTCCCCTCGCGCACCAGGAACACGATGGTGGAGATATAGGGCGATGACGCACCGGGCAGGCGACCCTGCCAGTCAGCGGGGATCTTGCCCGTGGCCGCGGCGACGCGGTCGATGTCGATGGAGATGGCGAGTGTCAGCACGTCCGCCTCCAGCCCGTCGATCACCGCACGGGCCTGGGCGCCCGAGCCGCCATGGGACTGGCGGATCGTCACGTCCTCGCCGGTCTGCGCCTTCCAGTGCTCGGCGAAGGCGGCGTTGAACTCGCGGTAAAGCTCGCGCGTGGGGTCGTAGGAGACGTTCAGGAGCTCGACCTGCGCGACGCTGGCGAGCGGGGAGAGCGCGACAAGCGCGGCGGCGACGATGCGGGGCAGGGTCATGGCGGTCCCTCCGGATGCGGCCAGAGAAATATCCACTAGGTTTGTGGATTTAGTCAACGAGATTTTCCCGGGCAGATTCCGCTGGCCCGTCGCCCGGTCCTCTGTCTACGACTGATCGACACGGCCCGGAAAGGCGGCATGGGGAGGCGGCATGGCGGGCGGGATCGCGGGGATCGACGTGGGCGGGACGTTCACCGATCTCGTGCTCTTCGACGCGGCCACCGGCCAGGTGCGCCTGGCCAAGACCCCGACGACGCTCGACAATCAGGCCTTCGGCGTCCTGCGCGCGCTGGAGGATGCGGGGGCCGATCTCGCCGCGCTCGACCTGATCGTCCACGGGACGACCACCACCACGAACGCAGTGCTGGAGCGGCGCTTTGCCCGCACCGGGCTGGTGACCACCCAGGGGTTCCGCGACGTGCTCGAGCTTGGGCGGCGGACCCGGCCGCAGGCATACGGCATGACGGGGCGGTTCCGCCCGGTGATTCCCCGCGACCTGCGCCTCGAGATCCCCGAGCGGATGGACGCCCAAGGCCGCGTGCGCATCCCGCTGGACGAGACGGCGCTGCGCGCGGCGCTGGCGCGGCTTCTCGCGGCGGGCTGCGAGGCGGTGGTGATCCATTTCCTCCACGCCTATGCCAACCCGGCCCATGAGCGGCGGGCGGGCGAGATCGCGGCCGAGCTCTGGCCCAACGCCTACGTGACCCTGGGCCACGCGCTCCTGTCGGAGGCGCGGGAGTTCGAGCGCGGGGTGACGGCGGCGGTCAATGCCTCGGTCCAGCCGCTGTTGGAGCGCTACCTGGCGCGGCTGACCGGCGAGCTTGCCGCGCGGGGGTATCCAGGCGAGGTGCTGGTGATGAACGGCAATGGCGGGATGGTCTCCGCCCGCACCGTGGCGCGCGAGGCGGCCAAGACCGTGATGTCGGGGCCCGCCTCGGGCGTGATGGCCGCGGCCTATACCGGGCGGCGGGCGGGGATCCCCGACCTGATCACCTATGACATGGGCGGCACCTCGACCGATGTCGCCCTGATCCGCGGGGCGGAGCCCGCCGTGTCGTCGGAGATCGAGGTCGAATACGCCATGCCCATCCACGTCCCCATGGTGGACGTGCGCACCGTGGGGGCGGGCGGGGGCTCGATCGCCCGGGTGACCGCTGCGGGGCTGCTGCAGGTCGGGCCGCAGAGCGCGGGGGCCACGCCCGGCCCTATCGCGTTCGGCCGGGGCGGCACGCAGCCCACGATCACGGACGCGAACCTGATCCTGGGCCGCCTGAACCCGCGGCGCCTGCTCGCGGTCGAGCGACCGGTCGGGATGGATGCGCTGCGCAGGGCGTTTGCGGACACGCTCGGCACAGTGCTCGGCCTCGATGCCGAGGGGGCGGCGGCGGCGGTGCTGCATGTGGCCAACACGCGGATGGCGGGGGCGATCCGCATGGTATCGGTCTCGCTCGGCCATGACCCGCGGGATTTCGCGCTCTTCGCCTTCGGGGGCGCCGGGCCGCTTCATGCCGCGGCACTGGCGCGCGAGCTTGGGGTGCCGCGCGTCCTCGTGCCCGCGCGGCCCGGGATCACCAACGCGCTCGGCTGCGTGGTGGCCGACCTGCGCCATGATTTCGTGGCGACCATCAACCGGCCGCTCGACGCGCTCGACATTGCCGCGCTGCACGCGGGCCTCGCCGCCCAGGCGGCCGAAGGGCGGCGGCTGATCGGGGCGGAGCGGGTGGGGGTCGATGAGGTGCGGGTGCGCCACTGGGCCGACATGCAGTTCGTGGGCCAGACCCATCTTCTGCGCGTGGCGCTGGAGGGTGCCACGCCCTCGGCCGACTCCTTGCGAACAGCATTCGAGACCGCCTATTTCGCCCGCTTCCGGGTCGAGCTGCGGGAAATCCGCGCAGCACTGGTCAACATCGTGACCTCGGTCATCGGGGTGCGCCCGCCGCTCGACCTGTCCACCCTGATCGACGCCGCAGGGCGGCTGGCGACACTGGCGGAGGCCGAGACCGAGCGCCGCCCGGTGTGGTTCGCGGGCGGCTGGCATGAGACGCCGGTCTACTGGCGCGACCACCTGCCCGCGCGTGCCCGCATCCCCGGCCCCGCGATCGTCGAGCAGATGGACGCGACCACCGTGATCGAACCCGGCGACGTGGCCGATGCCGACGCCGAGGGCAACCTAATCCTGACGGTGGGAGGTACCGGATGACCCTCGACCCCATCACGCTGGGGGTGATCGCCGCCGCCCTGCAGCAGATCTGCGACGAGATGGACCTCGCCTTCTCGCGCGCCGCGTTCTCGCCCATCATCGCCGAGGCCAATGACCGCTCCGACGGCATCTATGCCGCCGCCGACGGCGCGCTGATCGCCCAGGGCGCGGGCGGGCTGCCGGTCTTTGTCGGCACGATGCAGGAAAGCACGCGCCACCTGATCCGCCTGATCGGCGAGGGGGCAGTGAGCGCACCCCAACCCGACGACACCTACATCGTCAACGACCCCTATCTCGGCGGCACGCCGACCGGGTCGTCCAGGTCT
>JANNOT010000020.1:0-1852 GCA_031399375.1 Paraoceanicella sp. | reverse complement strand
TTGGGCGCAAGCGCGCGCAGCAGCGCATCATCCACGCCGAGCACCGCGGCAATGGCGAGCGCCGAGACCATCGCCGTGACGGACCCCGCCACCAGCGCCGCCGCCATGGGCAGCGCCACCCGGCGCACCCGCGGCCAGGCGGCGGCCAGCGGAACGGCCAGGGCGACCGTCGCGGGTCCGAGCAGGAAGTGCACGAACTGCGCGCCCTCGAAATAGGTTTCGTACCGGGTGCCCGTGACGGCCAGGGCTGCCGCGACCAGCATCACCGCAATTGCGACCGGATTGGCGACCGCGTGCCGCCCCGACCACGCCGACACCGCGTCGCCGACCGCATAGGCCGCCAGCGTCGCCGTCAGCCACACGAGCGGCCCGCGCGAGAGATAGGCCCAGATCTCGGTGAACTCACCCATCATGCCGCCCCATCGCGCGGGCAAGCGCGGCAAAGACGAGCGCGCCTACGGCGATGGCCGCGGCCGTGCTCGCCACGAGCGCGAGGGCGAGCGCGGGCGCATCGGGCCCGATACGCCCCAGGTGCCCCACCACGCCGACCCCGGCGGGGACGAAGAGAAGCCCGAGCATCCCCAGGATCGCGCCGGCCACAGGCTTAAACTCTGCCCCCGTCGCGGGCCTGACCGCGAGCAGGACGAGGAGGATCGCCATCCCGGCGACGGGCCCCGGCACGGGCAGGCCAAGCGCCCGGACCGCCGCCTCGCCCGACACCTGGGCCAGGAGCAGCGTCAGAAGCGGGCGGATCGTCATCGCCGCACCGGATCGTCCGGGGGGGCGACTGCGCGCCCGCCCCGATGGCCGCGGACTTGGAGCGCGACGCCTGCCTGGTTGCCGCGCGGGCGGGGGCAGACGGGCCCCTCGCCCCGCACCCGGTCCGCGGCGCCGCCCATCGGCATGGCGCGACGGCGGCGACCGCAGCGCGTGACGCCCGCCGTGGCGGGGTCGGCCGCAAGCGGCGTCCCGATCCGGCGCCCGGTGCCATCCGCCCATCCGAACGCCGCCGTCGCGGGGGGTGATGTCGCACGGGGTGATCCGGCACTGCGCAGATCGTGTGCGCGCGGGCGTCGCGTCCCCCACCGCTCGGGGCCGGTGACAGCACGGGTTGCCGCACTGCAGGGGCCGTGGCCTGCGCGCCCCGTCATGCCCGCGGCACCCGGTCGAGTCTGCCCCTGACCGGCCCGCCCCTGCCCGACACCCTGTGCCTGGCCGCCCCTTCCGCCCCGTTCATGCCGGGCCGCCCCCGTCCAGCCGCTTGGCGAAGAACTGCACCCGCTGGACCGCCCGGAACCCCAGTGCGCGGTGGGCGGCAAGGCTTGCGGTGTTGTCGAGCACCGCATCCGACGCGATGTCGGTGTACCCGCCTGCCCGAGACCAGTCCTCGGCCGCCTGCATCAGGGCGCGCCCGATGCCCCGGCCACGCCAGGGCGGCTCGACATACCAGCCTTCGACATAGGGGACCGGGGCGCTCTCGCAGCCCTCTGCCCAGGGGTGGAGGCCGAGTTCGAGGAACGCGATCGGGCCGTGGTCGGGGGCATCCCACAGAAACGCCACGTCCTCGTGCGGCTCGCCTGCCGCACCGGCGCCGTAGAGGGCGATGCGCATGGCCTCGAGCACGCCGGCATCCGGGGCACCTGCGCGCCGCACGCTCATCGCGGGTTCCGGCCTGCTGGTTGGTCCATCCCTGCACCCTCGTGCTTTCTGCGGCGCAGAGACTGCGCTAGGCAGGGGGCGATTGTCAAAGCGGCGGGGGGCGAACGATGGGGAGCGGCGTGCGCGTGCGGGTGCTGGGAGGCGGAACCCCGCCGCAGGTCCTGGCCGAGGCCCCGCTGCCCGACCCGGGGAT
>JANNOT010000012.1:0-21372 GCA_031399375.1 Paraoceanicella sp. | reverse complement strand
AATGGAACTATTTACAGTGAGGTAATTTTATTAAAGGCAAAAATAAATAATGCTAAAATTGATTCAATCTTTTTTGCAAAAAATAAAGGTATTGCAGGCTTCAAGTATAAAGGGTTAGTATATAAAATAGTATGAAAATTTGCTTAGCCTGCACTTGGATTCATAGCATACGAAACAACAATTATCTAAACTGCTATGAATTGTTCAATTCACTCGCCGTCAAACTCGTTATGAATGTTTTTTACGCCCGGCGCAGGCGCGATGGGGCATCGCCTGCACGGCCGCCGGGTCCCGACGCCGCCACGGCCAACCCGGTCGGGCTCGCGGCGACAGCGGAGGACACGGGGACGGAGGATGCTGGGACAGAGGATGCCGGGACAGAAGACGGGGGGACAGAAGACGGGGGGACAGGGGACGGGGGGACAGGGGACGGGGGGGGCGCCGCGACCCCCATGGCCGGACCGGTCGGTACCGGGTTGCCACCCGGCGGCACGGCCATCGGACCGGTCATGCCCTGTGGGGCACCGATCGGAGCCGGTGCGGATGCCGCGGCAGGACCGCCCATGGCCGAGGCCGCGGATGCTGCGGCACCGGAGATGACCGTCGTCCGATCGGGCGCGGGGGCTGGGGCGGGTGGGGCCCCTGCGGCGATGGCATCCATCTGCGCGGCCCGGCGCGACCCGGGTCCCGGTCCGGAGCCCTGCGCGGAATCCTGGGGGGCGGGAAGCCCGAAGGGTGTCCAGCCCGCCGGATCACCGGGGGCGGGTCCGGCCGGTGTCGCGGGGCCACCGGGCACGGGGAATGCGGGGGCGGGGGGTGCGGGTGTGGCCGCCGCCCTGCCATCGGAGGGTCCGGCCGCAAGGGCGCCCAGAAGCGCCTCGATCCCGCCCGGCGCACCGGGGGTGCCTCCACCGGGGGTGCCTCCACCGGGGACGCCGGGAAGGGCCCCCGGCTCGGCCGATGCACGGCCCGGCGCGGATCCGGCGATGGGGGGGGCAGGCACGGGCAGGACCGCTGCCAGGGCGGCCGCGAAATCGTCGCGCGGGGCATCCGGTCCACCGGGGGACCAGCCCTCCCCCTCCCCCTCCGCCGCGGCCTCGCGCGACACCGTGTCCCGCGCCGGGTCCGCGGGACGACCGGTCTCGGCGGGCAGGTCCCCCGTCTCGCCCGGGGCGGCCGTCGGCCCCGCTGCCCGATATCCTGCCGGATCTCCTGCCCAATCTGCTGATCGATCTGCGGCGCGCTCGGTCCTCGCCCCGCCCCCCACGCGGGGGACCCGGACGCGGGCCCGGCCCTCGCCCTCGGAATCCGCCGGGGCGGGCGCTGGGTCGCGCGCCGGGATGTCGAGGGCAGACCGGTTGGAGGCAGGGCGCGGCGCCGCGGGCAGACCTGCGGCAAATCCTGGCAGAAAGGCGGTCATGCACGCTCCATGCGGTCGGTCCCCGGTGTCCGAGCCGTCTGCGAAGCGCTTTGCGAAGCACTCTCCAGACACTCTGGCCGCATGATGGAGGGCAGGCATTACCAATCATTTACCCAAACCGCGCAGAGTGCTTGCAGCCGCCCTGCGGCGCCTCTCCAGCGGGATGCCCCCATGACCCCGACGACGACGACGACGTCAGGCCAGATCTTGGCAGGCCAGATCTCGCCAGGCCAACGCCCCGACCCGAGCCCCGCAGCCGCGCGGCATGCCGACGCCACGCCCGCCCTGCCCCCGGCGCGCGAGGCGGCCCTGCGCCAGGCGGCCCAGGCCTTCGAGGCAAGCTTTCTGGCCGAGATGCTCAAGACCGCTGGGCTCAACCGCCCGCGCGCCTCCATGGGCGGCGGCGCGGGGGAGGAGGCGTTCGCAAGCCTCCTCGTGGGCGCCCAGGCCGAGGCTTTGGCCAAGCGCGGCGGCATCGGGCTCGCCGAACCGGTCTACCGCAGCCTCCTCGCGCGCGAGCCCACCCATGACGGCGCGCGCGACCCGGCCGCCGCCGCGGGGATTGGTCCGGCCGCCGACCGCCAGGTCGCAGGCGCCACCGCGCCCCATACACCCGCAGACACCGCCGATGACCAGGCGGTCCCGGTCGCCGCCCCCCACACGACCATCGCGGCTCTCGCCGCCGACAAGACCATCGCGGCCATCGCCGCCGACAAGACCACCGCGGCTCTCGCCGCGGGCCGGGAGGACTGAGCCGATGTTCGACCGTTTCGCCTGGCACCACCGCGCCCGCCGGGTGCTGAGCCTCCTGGCCGAGGAGCGCGCGATGATCCGCACCGCGCGCATCCTCGATCTCGCGGCGCTCGCCGCTCGCCGCGACCGGCTGGTCGACGATCTCGCCGCCGGCCCCGCCCGGCCGGAGCCGGAGGCGGCGGTCCTGCTCGAGCGCATCCGCGCGGAGGCCGCGCGCAACCAGCGTCTGCTCGCCGCCCTGCTCGAGGGGATGCAGGCCGCGACCCAGGAGCTTGCCCGCCTGCGCCGCGCAGGCTCCGCCCTCGGCCTCTACACCCCCACCGGCGCCCGTCTTCCCAACCCCGACGACGAACGCCGCATGGCCGACCGGCGGGCCTGAGGGGGCTGCTCACGCGGCGTGCGCGCGCCCTATCCCTGCGACCGGCCACCACCGGCGATGCCCGTCGGGATGGACACGCGCCACCGTCCGTGTCCCCCGGTCCGCCTGCCCCGTCGCCGTCCACCGCACCCCGTCCAGGACAAACACCTCGCCGGACCGGGGCACAAGCACGTCACCGATGAAGGCGGGGGTTTCATATTTAAACATGACCGTTCTCCTGCTGATCCCCGCGAATCGGGGGCAAGGAGAATGCTAGGCGCAGGGAGTGTCAAAGCGCGGCAGAACCGTCCGGGACCGCCGGCGAACCCGGTTCGCCGATTGCGCCGTGCCTACCCCTCGCCGCGGTCCCAGGCCTCGATCTGCGCCATCCCCCCCAGTGCCTCGATCAGCGGGCCGAGCCGGTCGGCGTAGCGCCGCCAGCGGCCGACGGAGCGCGCGTTGATCCCCTCGCGCACCTGGGCCGCACTCGCGGTCTGCACCAGGCGGCTGCCCGCGCGGCTGTCCAGGCAGGCGGGGTCCCAGGGCAGGCCCGCGAACTCCACCATCGCCCGGGTCGTCCCCTCGGGATTGGCCACCAGATCCTCGTAGCGGATCTCGCGCATGCGAAGCGGGCGGACGGCGCGCCAGTGGGCCAGCACCGCCTCATGCGCCCGGTACTCGGCCGCCAGCGTCTCGACCGTGTTGGTGTAGGTGTAGGAGATCCCGACGAAGCGGTGCATCAGGCAGGACACGCAGGTATCGAGCGGATGGCGCCGGATCACGATCGCCCGCGCGTTGGGGAACATCCGCGACAGGAGCCCGAGGCGGAACGAGTTGTCGGGCTGCTTGTCGGTGAAGCGGGCGAAGGGCCGGCCCGCCGCCAGGCTGTGGGCGCGGCCGAGATGATGGGCGGCCGCGACCGCCTCGACCTCGGGGGCGATCCAGGCCACCGCTTCCCACGCGTCGCGGATGGGGGTGTTCTGGGCGGCCCAGTGCATCGCCAGAAGCTCCGCCTCGCGCCCCGCGGCCATCTCGGAGCAGGGCAGGACCGCGGGGTGGCGGGCGAGGATCGATTCCACCAGCGTGGTGCCCGAGCGCGGCATGCCGAGGATGAAGAGCGGCGCCTCGGTCGGATCGCCCCCGCAGGGACTGCGACCCAGCACCTCGGGCCGGTTGGCACGCAGGATCGCGGCCAGCGCCGCCTCGGAATGGCCGCAGGCGACCCCATAGGCCGCCCCCCCCTTCAGCGCGAGGTCGAAGGCCTCGCCATGCCGCCCCGCCCGGTCCGCGACGCGCGACAGCGCATACCAGGCAAAGCTCGCCTGCTCCTCCGGCAGGGCGGGATCGGCGAGATGGGCGTGGAGCGCCGCGACGACAGGGTCGTCCTCGCCCACATCCCCGAACATGCAGATGTTGAAAAGCGGGACCACCTCGCCGGGCAGCAGCACCGCCGCCCGCCGCGTCGCCCGCTGGGCCGCGACGTCGTCGCCCGCGAAATGCAGAAAGCCGCCATAGGTCCACCAGCGCAGCCCGTCGCCCGGGGTCAGGGCCAGGCTGTCGCGCAGGCGCGCCAGCCCCTCGGACGTGCGCCCCAGGTTGCAGAGCGCGAGCCCGTGGACATAGAGCAGATCGGCGTTGCGCCGGTCGCGCTTGAGCCCGCGCCCCGCGACCTCGGCCGCCTCGGCGTAGCGGCGGGCGTCGAGATGGGCGAGCGCGGCCTGCGCGGGGCCGGGGGCAGGTTTCTGGCCCGATATCCGGGCGCGGGTCCTGGGGACGGCGGTCATGGGCGGGCATGCTCCGGCTGGGGCGTGGGGCGTCGGGGGACATCAGGGCAGGTCTGGCGGCAGCCTAAGCCCCCGCCCCTCGACGAAGGGTTAACCCCGATGGGCACAACCTGCTGAAAATTCGACCATATCCGCGGCCCGGAGGTAACGCCCCATTATCGAAGTTGGGGCAAGGATCGACGCAGCGGCCCGGGATGGGCTGGCGCGGATCAGGGTAGACCGGTCCGGGGATGGGAGGGGGGTTCGGGTTCCCAGGGAACCGGGGTGCCCCGGCCCGGATCCGCGACCCGGCACAGCCCTGCCCCGCTTACGTCAGAACGGCGGTTCACCGGCGGGCCAACGCTCCGCCTTTTTCCTCCAGGGCGCAGAGCGCCCGATCGCCATAGGGAAGACATCCATGTCCTCGATCCTGACCAATACCGGCGCGATGGTCGCGCTCCAGTCGCTCAGCATGACCAACAAGAGCCTGAACGACGTTCAGGGCCAGATCTCCACCGGCAAGAAGGTCGCCACCGCCAAGGACAACGCCTCGATCTGGGCGATCGCCCAGACGATGACCTCGGATGCCGACAGCTTCAAGGGCATCTCGGACTCGCTCAACAGCGCCTCCGCCGCCGTGGGCGTGGCCCGCAACGCGGCCGAAACCGTCACCAGCCTCCTGCGCCAGGTGAAGGACAAGATCGTCGCCGCCCAGTCGCCGACCGCCGATGCGGCCAAGCTGCAGACGGACATCACCGAACTGCGCAACCAGGTCTCGTCCGTGGTCGCCTCGGCCCAGTTCAACGGGCTGAACATGCTTGACGGCACCAACGCCTCGGTCGACGTGCTCGCCTCGCTCAACCGCAACGGTACCGGCACCGTCACCACCTCGAACATCACCGTCGACGGCGTCAACTTCAACTTCGACACCGCCACGGCGCCCACGGGCGTGTTCGCGGTCACGAACGGCACCGCCTCGGCGAACGGCACGACCTTCGGTGGCGCGCTCGATGCGGCCGGCACCGAGGTTCTCGCCCTCACCGCCACCAACCTGACCGCCACCGGCGGCGACAAGATCTCGGTCACCGTCGGCGGCAAGACCGCGACCTACACGGTCACGGCGGACGACATGGACACGGCCAACGGCAACGTGCCGGCCGAGACGATCGGCGTGCGCCTGCGCGATGCGATCGACGCGCTCGGCATCGCCGGGCTCGATATCGTGTTCGACAGCACGACCGGCATCACGCTGACCAACAACGGCACCGAGGAAATCTCGATCTCGGGTGAAGTGACGGCGGCGGGCACGGGCGACCTCAACACGCTCGCGGGCATCGACGTGACCACGGGCGCGGCCCAGGCCCTGACCGACATCGAGGCGCTGATCACGACCGCGATCGACGCGGCCGCGGCCTTCGGCTCGTCCCAGAAGCGCATCGACATCCAGACCGATTTCGTGAACGCGCTCACCGACAGCTTCAAGACCGGCATCGGCGCGCTCGTGGATGCGAACATGGAAGAAGCCGCGGCGCGCCTCCAGGCGCTCCAGGTCCAGCAGCAGCTCGGCGTGCAGTCGCTCTCGATCGCCAACCAGGCGCCCCAGAGCGTGCTCTCGCTCTTCCGGTAAGTCCCGGAACGGGGGGCGGCCATCGCACCGCCCCCCGATGTCCCGAACGATGCGGCGCGGCGGTCCCCGCCGCCCGCCCCGTTCGCGCCCCACGCAGCGGCGCCCCCGGCGCCCGGAGCCAAGGACTGACGCATCATGAGCGCCGCCCCCGCCCGTTCCCCCTTCGCCGCGACCGCATACGGCGATGCCGACATGACCCAGGGCATGCCCCGGCGTACCGAATACCGGGCCTTCGCCCATGTCACCCACCGCATGGCCCGCGCGGCCGAGGGCGAGGCGCCCGATTTCCCGCGCCTGGCCGAGGCGGTGCACGAGAACCTGCGGCTCTGGACCGTTCTTGCCATCGACGTGGCGAACCCCGGCAACACCCTGCCGCAATCCCTGCGCGCCCGGCTGTTCTATCTCGCCGAATTCACCCGACTGCACGCGCACAGGGTGCTCCAGGGCCAGGCCTCGGTCGAGGCGCTGATCGACATCAACACCGCCATCATGCGCGGCCTGCGCGGGCCGACCGGCGGGGATGTCGCGCCCGGCGCCACGCCGGTCGAGGCGACGTCCCCCGCTTCGGGCCCCCTCTCGGGCCCCGTTTCCGGCCCCGTCTCCGGCCCTGTGGCGCGCCCCGTGGCGCACGCACCCGCGGCCCCCCGCGCCGCCACGCCCGCCGCCACGCCCGCCACCATGCCAGCCGCAGCCCGGGCCACAGCCCCGGCCCAGATCGCGCATCCGGGTGCCAGGCCCATGGCCAAACCGGCCCCCAGACCCCTGCCCGGGGCCCCGGCCCCCCGGGGCAGGAAGCCGGGTGCGTGATGCCCGGCCTCATCCTCAAGCTCACGCCCGGCGAGCGCTTCATGGTCAATGGCGTGGTGATGGAGAACGGCGATCACCGCGCGCGCATCTGCGTGGTGAGCGAGAACGCCAATGTCCTGCGCCTGCGCGACGCGATCCACCCCGACGAGGTGACGACACCGGTCCGCCGGGTCTGCTACATCGCCCAGCTCGTGCTGGCGGGCGAGGCGGAGGAGGGGCTCGCGCGCCAGCAGCTCGTCTCGGGCATCGAGCAGCTCTCCCAGGTCTTCACCGATCCCGACAGCCGCGCGAAACTCGACGCGGCGACGCTCGCGGTGACCGAGGCGAAATACTACCCCGCGCTGAAATCCCTGCGCGCGCTCCTCGCCCGCGAGGCACGGCTGATGCAGGCCGCAACCCTCGCGCCCGGCAGCGCCCCCCCATCCCCCGCCCCATCCCCCGCCCCGGTCACGCCATGACCTACCAGCCCGTCCTCCCGGTCTCGGGCCTGGCGGGCTGGCGCCTGCTCGAGCGCACCGAGACCACCCAGCGCTCGACCTTCGAGCAGAGCGCCCAGGTCAAGCGGGAGACGGCGTACTTCACGGCCAACATCGCCAAGGTCGAGACCGTCGAGGACCTGCTGGAGGATCGCACCCTGCTCAAGGTCGCCCTCGGCGCCTACGGGCTCGATGCCGACATCACCAAGCGCGGCTTCCTGCGCAAGGTGCTGGAGGAGGGGACCGAGAGCACCGACACCTTCGCCATGCGCCTGACCGACAAGGCCTATCGCAACCTCGCGGCCGCGTTCGGCTTTGGCAACGAGGGCGGCGTGCAGACCGGTGCGCCGGGCTTTGCCGACACCATCACCTCGGCCTACAAGGCCCGCGCCTACGAGGTCGCGGTGGGCGAGAACGACAACAGCCTGCGCCTCGCGCTCAACTTCCGCCGGGTGATGACCGACACCACCGCCGCCCGCACCCAGACCGAGGCCCGGGCGGCGTTCTCCGCCAGCCAGGCGGTCCGCGACGACACCGCCTATTTCGCGGCCAATATCGGATCGGTCACCACGCCCGAGGCGCTCTTGGCCGATACCCGCCTGCTCAAGGTGGCCCTCGGCACCTTCGGCCTCGCCGACGACCCCGCCCGGCGCGCCGATGTCCTGCGCGCGCTCCGGGAAGGGACCGGGAGCCCCGCCGCCTTCGCCAACACGGCCCAGGGCGCGATCTACCGCGAGCTTGCCGATGCCTTCGGCTTCGGCAACACCGGCGGGGCGCTGACCGACGCCCCCGGCTTTGCCGATGCCATCACCGCCCAGTACAAGGTGCGCGCCTACGAGCTGGCCGTGGGGCAGACCGAATTCGCCCTGACCTTCGCAGGCTCGATGACCAAGACCATCTCGTCGACCTCCAACGATGCCAACTGGTACACGATCCTCGGTGACGTGCCGCTGCGCTCGGTGCTGGAAAAGGCGCTGAGCATCCCCGCGAGCGTCGCAAAGCTCGACATCGAGCGCCAGGCGGAGATCTTCAAGGATCGCGCGGCGAGCGTCCTGGGCACCTCCACCGCCACCGCACTCGCCGATCCCGCGACCACCGACGAGGTGATCCGCCGGTTCCTGCTGCGCGAGCAGATCGACGGCAACACCGGCGGCACCAGTGCCACCTCCGCCGCCCTCACGCTCCTGCAGGGCGGGTCGAGCGGCGGCTCCTCGGGGCTCCTGAACCTGCTGCTCAGCCGCGGCTAGCTGCCAAACCTGTCCGACCCACCAGTCTCCGGGCTGGTCGGCAGCAGGAAGAACACGATCAGCACGACCGCGCCCACCAGCGGCACGAGGATGATCAGGACCCACCACCCGCTGCGCCCGCTGTCATGCAGCCGCCGCACCCCCACCGCGATGGAGGGGAGGAGCAGGACCAGCGACACGAGCAGCCCCACCGGTCCGACATCGGCCATGGGACCCGCGAGCACCGCATCGGGAATGGCCGCGACGAGCGCGGCGAGCATGCCGAAGAGCGCGAAATACCAGTATTCCGGCCGCGACGCCCGTCCCGAGAACGTCGCGTATTTCGAAAACCCCGTGCGGACCGCGTCGACAAATCCCATGACCGGCCCCGCATCCCCCCATGGATGTCTGCACGACAGACTGGCGGACCCAGGGTGGCGCCGCGCCGCGCGCCCTGTCAAGGACGCAGGTCCCGCCCCGGGCGGACCTCTGCCGGCGCAGGCCCGCCCCGGGCCGGCCTATTCCGGCGCGGGCTCGCCCAGGGCGGCGGCAAGACCCGCGAAGCTTTCCGCCACGCTGCCCGAACGGGCGGCAAAAAGCGCGTCGAGCGCGGGAAAGCGCGCGATGGCCGCATCGATGCCCGCATCGGACCCCGGCGTGTAGAGCCCGGTCTGGATCATCGGCAGCGCCTGCTCGTAGGTCCCGAGCAGCGCGCGGGCCCGGCCGATCAGCGCGTTCTCTGCCCCGCTCGCGGCCCGGGGCAGCGAGCGCGAGACCGAGCGGCGCACGTCGACGGCCGGGAACCGCCCGCGCTCGGCGATCGCGCGGTCGAGGATCACGTGGCCGTCGAGGATGCCGCGGGTGATGTCGGCCACCGGCTCCTCCATGTCCGAGCCTGCGACGAGCACGGTGAAGACGGCCGTGATGTCGCCCTGCACGCCACCCCCTGCCGGTGCCTCCACCCCCGGGCCCGCCCGCTCGGCCAGCCCCGCGATCAGGGCGGCGGTCGAGGGGGGATAGGCGCGCAGGCTCGGCGGCTCGCCCGCGGTCAGGGCGATCTCGCGGTGCGCCTCGGCAAAGCGGGTGAGCGAATCCAGCAGGAGCAGCACCTGCCGCCCCTGGTCGCGGAACGCCTCGGCCACCGCCATCCCCATCCAGGCCGCCCGCCGCTTGACCAGCGGGCTCTGGTCCGAGGTCGCGGCCACCACGACCGACCGCGCGAGGCCCTCGGGGCCGAGGGTGTGGGTGACGAACTCGTTGAGCTCGCGCCCCCGTTCGCCGATGAGCGCGAGGACGACCACATCCGCCTCCACCCCGCGGGCGAGATCGGCGAGGAGCGAGGATTTCCCGATCCCCGAGCCTGCGAAGATGCCGATGCGCTGCCCGCGGGCGAGCGGCAGCATGGTGTCGAAGGCGGCGAGCCCGGTGGCGAGCCGGCCCCCGAGCGCCCGCCGCCCGTGGGCCGCGGGGGCGGCCTGGCGCAGCACCGCCATCCGCGGCCCCGGGGCGAGCGGGGTGCCGTCCAGCGGATTGCCGAACGCGTCGATGACCCGGCCGAGCCAGGCGGGGCCCGGGCGCACCGGCGTCTCGGGCAGGAGCCAGACCCGGGCGCCGAGGCTGATCCCGTCGGGGGGGGCATAGGTCATCACCCGCACGCCCTCGGGGGCCAGGGCGATGATCTCGCCCGGCAGGCTCTCGCCCCCCGCCCCCTCCACCGCGACCCGGTCGCCGAGGCGGGCGGTGACCTGAAGCCCCGCGACGCGCAGCGCCCCCGTATCGGCCGCAGCCACCGTGCCTGCCCGGCGCACCGGCGTGATGCGGGCGAGCCGGTCCTGGATCGCGTCGAACTCTCCCATCGCACCCCCTTCTGCTGCCGCTCCCGGACGGGGTCACTCAAAACCATTTATCAACAAAGAAGGGTTAAGCCCGGGGTCGAGGACAGCACCTGTTCGGTGAGGGAGAAGCCCCGCATGGATCTCGATATCGCCATTCTGCGGCTCGCGGACCGCCTCGCGACCTATGCCTCGGTCCGCCAGAACGTCATCGCCGAGAACATCGCGAATTCCGACACGCCCGGCTACAAGGCCCGCGACCTGCTGCCCTTCGCCGAGGCGTATGGCGAGATGGCGCGCGGCTCGGCCATCGGGCCCGGCGCGTCCCCCGTGCCCGCCAGCACCCGGCCGGGGCATTTCGACCTCAATTCCCAGCTCGGCATCCGCTTCGACGCGCAGGAGACCGCCGGTCCCGGGTCGCTCAGCCCCAACGGCAACTCGGTCGCGATCGAGGACCAGGTGATGCGCGCGACCGAGGTCAAGCTCCAGCACGACCTCGCGCTCGGCGTCTATGCCAAATCGCTGCAGATCCTGCGCGCCGGCCTCGGCCGCCGCTGATCAGAGGATGAACGGACATGGAGAGCTTCTTTCGCAGCATGGTCGCGGCCTCCCACGGGATGAACGCGCAGACCGCGCGCCTGCGCGTGACGGCCGAGAACATCGCCAATGTCGACACGCCCGGCTACCACCGCAAGATCGTGACCTTCGACCGCGTCGCGCTGAAGGAGGGGGGCGAGGTCGTCACCCCCGGCGCGATCGAGTTCGGCAAGGAGGAGCTGGAGCGCATCCACGACCCCAGCCACCCGCTCGCCGATGCGGACGGCTATTTCGAAAGCTCGAACGTCAACCTGATGGTCGAGGTCGCCGACGCGCGCGAGGCGCAGCGCAGCTACGAGGCGAACCTGCGCATCTTCGAGCAGTCGCGCAGCATGGCAAGCTCGTTTCTCGACCTCCTGCGCCGCTGATCCCGCCCCCCTTCGTCCGCTCCCCTTTCTTCCGCCCAGCTTGAGGATCCCCGCCCATGGACGCCACCAGCCTGATTTCCCAGCTCTATGCCCGTGCCCAGACCGCCGTCAGCCCGGCCGGGGCCGACAGCACCCCCGCGCCCGCCGGGGGCACGAGCTTTGCGGGCATCGCGAGCCAGTTCCTCGGCAGCCTGCGCCAGGGCGAGGCGACGGTCCAGCAGGGGCTTGCGGGCCGCGCGGACCCCAAATCGGTCGTCATGGCCCTCGCCTCGACCGAGCTTGCCATCGAGACCGCCGTCACCCTGCGCGACAAGGTCGTCGAGGCCTACCAGGACATCCTGCGCATGCCCGTCTGAGGGCGCGGATCCCGGCGATGCGCCGGGGACGCCGCGCCCCCGTTTCGGGCGGCGCGCGGCCCCGGCGGCGCCCGGCCCCCGAGCGGGGCGGGGCGAGGTGAACGGAGGAACGCGGATGTCCCAGGCCCAGATCTTCGACGTGCTCAAGGAGGGCCTCTGGGTCGCCTTCGTCGTCTGCCTGCCCATCCTGGGCACGGCCCTCGTCGTCGGCCTCGTGATCGGCCTCGTCCAGGCCCTGACCTCGGTGCAGGAGATGACCCTGACCTTCGTCCCGAAGCTTGGGGCGATGCTGGTGATCTACTGGATCTCCATGGGCTTCATGACCACCACGCTCCTGGCCTATTTCCACGACAGGATCCTGCCCGCCATCGCCGGGATCGGCGGATGACCGCCCCGGACCTGCCGGGACCATCGCGTCCTGCCGGCGATGTACCCATGGCATCGCTGCCCGTTCCTTCGATCACCCCCCCGCCGGTCCGCCGCCCGGGCACGGGCCTGCGGCCCGCTCGGCACAAGGATGGGGCGACGGCCGGCCCGGCCCCGTCCCAAGCTGCCCCGACCGGGCCGCGGCACCGCCGCGACATCGGCCCGGATACCGGCCGGGGGCGCGACACCCGCCGGGGCCCTGGCCCGGACCCGTCCTTCACCCCCCTGCCCGGTCTCCGGGTCCGCCTGCCTGCGACCCCCCATGCGAGCTTCCTGCTGCTCGCCCGCGCGGACGGCGACGGGGGCGAGACCGTGGTCCCGGCCCCGGTCCCGTTGCTGGCCCCGTTCCTGGCCCCGGTCCCGGCCCCGGTCCTGGCCCCGGTCCTGCCGCGCCACCCCGCGCGCCTGCTGGTCCCCATCCTCCTGCTGGTGCTCCTCGCCCTCCTGCCCCGGGCGCTCGGGGCCACGACCCCCGCACCTGCCCCCGATCCGTCGGCGGAGGAGCTGCGCGCGACCGCCGCGATCTGCGACCAGGCCGCCGAGATCGCGGGGCGCGAGACGGGGGTACCCGCCGACGTGCTGCGCGCCCTCACCCGCACCGAGACGGGGCGCAGGCTCGCCGGTGCCACCCGGCCCTGGCCCTGGACCGTGAACATGGAGGGCAAGGGCTTCTGGTTCGACAGCCCCGCCGAGGCGCTCGCCTATGCCGAGGCGCGCCGGGCGGCCGGGTCACGCAGCTTCGACATGGGCTGCTTCCAGGTGAACTACCGCTGGCACGGCCAGCACTTCGCCGCGCTCGACGCCATGATGGACCCGCTGACCAATGCCCGCTACGCCGCGCGCTTTCTCGGCACCCTCTTTGCCGAGCTTGGCGACTGGTCACGCGCCGCCGGGGCCTATCATTCGCGCACGGCAGAGTTCGCGACCCGCTACCGCGCCCGCTTCGACCGCCTGCTGGCCGGGCTCGCGGACCCTGGCGCGCCGGGCGCCCCCACCACCGAGCTTGCTACCGACCTGGCCCGCCTCGTGCTGCCCGCCACGGGCACCCTCATCCCCGCCGCCATCGCACGGATCGACCGCGCGCTGCCCCGCACGCCGGGGGGCGTGATGCTGACCGAAAGCGTGCCCCAGGGCGGCCTCCTCATCGCCGCAGCCCCCGGGGGCCTGCTGACCCGCGCCCGCCCCCTCTTCGACTGATCCGCATGCAAAAGGCCCCGCCCGTGAAGCCCACCTTCACCCTCGCCGCCCTCTACCACCCCACGGTCCTGCTCACGCTCGCCCTCATGGCGGTCATCGTGATGATGATCCTGCCCATGCCCGCCTTCGTGCTCGACCTCGGGCTCGCGGCCTCGTTCGGGATCGCGATCCTGATCTTCACGGTCACGCTCTTCGTCCAGCGCCCGCTCGACTTCTCGGCCTTCCCCTCGATCCTGCTCGCCAGCCTGATGCTGCGCCTCTCGCTCAACATCTCCTCGACCAAGCTCATCATCGGCGAGGGGCACACGGGTACGGATGCGGCCGGCCACGTGATCGAGGGCTTCGCCGACTTCGTCATGGGGGGCAATCTCTGGCTCGGGCTCGTCGTCTTCTGCGTGATCATGATCGTGAACTTCATCGTGATCACCAAGGGCGCGGGCCGCATGGCCGAGGTGGGCGCGCGCTTTGCGCTCGACGCCATGCCCGGCAAGCAGCTCGCCATCGACGCCGACATGGCCGCGGGCGCGATCAGCCACGAGGAGGCGCGCGAGCGCCGGCGCATCGAGCAGGAGGAGACGACCTTCTTCGGCAGCCTCGACGGCGCGTCGAAATTCGTGAAGGGCGACGCGGTCGCGGGGCTGATGATCACGCTCCTGAACCTGCTCGTGGGGCTCGCCATGGGCATCCTGGTCCACGGCATGCCCGCGGGCGAGGCGTTCGAGACCTATGCGATCCTGACCGTGGGCGACGGGCTCGTCACCCAGATCCCCGCCGTGATCACCTCGATCGCCGCAGCGCTCCTGCTCTCGAAGGGCGGACAGACCGGATCGGCGGACAAGGCGATGTTCGCCCAGCTCGGCAAGTACCCGCTCGCCCTCGGCACCGTCGCGGCCCTGATGGCGCTCTTTGCCGTGGTGCCCGGCCTGCCGGTCGTCCCCTTCCTGATCGGGGCGGGGGTGGTGGGGGGCATGGCCTGGTATTCCGCCCGGATCGCCGAACGGGCCGCGCGCGCCGCCGCATCCCCCGCCGCGGCCCAGGCCGCACCCCCGGTCAAGCGCCTGGGCGACATGCTGGATCTCGACGAGATCCACCTCGAATTCGCCCCCGACCTGGTGGCGACCGTGATGGACGAGGCGACGGGGCTCGACGCCCGCATCCTCAACATGCGCAACCACATCGCCCAGACCTGGGGGATCATCATCCCCGAGATCCGCCTGACCGACAACGCGCTCCTGCCCCAGGGCACCTATGCGATCCGCATCCAGGGGGTGGAGATGGCGCGCGCCCGGCTCGAGGTGACGCGGGTGCTCGCCCTCATCAACGAGGCGCTCGGGCCCGCCCCAGACGGGCTCGATGTGGCCGAGCCCGTCTACGGCGCCCCCGCCCGCTGGATCCGCCCCGAGGACCAGGAGGAGGCGGCGCTGACCGGGCTGTCGGTCGTGACGCCCACCGAGGTGGTCGCGACCCATCTGATGGAGGTGCTGAAGGCCAATTTCGGCCGCCTCTTCAGCCGCCGGGCGCTCAGAAAGCTCCTCGACGAGTTCGTCCGGGTGACCGACCCCGCCCGGGCCGAGGCGAACCGGCGCATCCTCGACGAGTTCATCCCCGACAAGGTCCCCGTGGACCTGCTCCAGTCCGTCCTTCGGCTTCTGCTCGAGGAGCGGGTCTCGATCCGCAACCTGCCCCTGATCCTCGAGGCGGTGGCGGAGGCGAAGTCGGTGGTCAGCCATGTGGAGGCGATCGCCGAGCATGTGCGCCATCGCCTCGGCTTCCAGCTCGTGGCCGAGGTGGTGGAGCCGGACGGGGCGCTGCCGCTGATCCAGCTTTCCCCCGAATGGGAGGAGACGTTCCAGACCTACCAGATCGCGGGGACGGAAGGGGGCGTGGACGTGGCCCTGCCCCCGGCCGAGTTCAACCGGCTCGCCCGCGCCGTGGCCGAGAAGCTCGCCAAGGCCGGGGCCGAGGGGCGCTATCCCGCCATCGCCACCTCGACCCGGCGCCGGCGCTTCCTGCGCACCGTCCTCGCGGCCAAGGGCATCCGCAACCCCGTCCTCTCGTTCGAGGAAATCGGGACCGAAGTGAAGCCCGCGCTCCTCGGGGTCGCCTGATGGCGCGGGTCGGGGTCGCCTGATGGAGACGAGCCTTGCCGAGGCGATCCCCGCGCTCGAGGGGATGCAGGTCCTGCTCGACGCCCTCGCCCCCCTCGCGGGCTGGGCCGAGGGGGCGGTGGCGGGGCTCGTCCTCGTCTTCGCGCGGGTGGGCGCCACGGTCAGCCTCCTGCCCGGGTTCGGCGAGCAGACCCTGCCCCTGCGGCTGAAGCTTGCCGCGGCCGTGGCGATGACCATGGTCGTCTGGCCGCTCGCCCTGCCGCGGATCCCGCCTTTGCCCGAGGGGGTGATCGACTTCACCCTGATGCTGGTGGCCGAGACCGTCGCGGGCCTCGCCCTCGGGATCGCGCTGCGCCTGATGATCATGGTGCTCCAGCTCGCGGGCTCCATCGCCGCCCAGTCCACCGCGATCTCCCAGATCGGGGCGCCGGGGGTGATGCCCGATCCCATGCCCGCGATCGGCAACATCCTAGTGCTCTCGGGCATCGCCCTCGCCCTCGCGGGGGGGCTGCACGTGAAGGCGGCGGCGATGATCGCTGCGTCCTACGACCTCCTGCCCTTCGGGCGGTTCCCCGCGGGCGCCGACCTCGCGGCCTGGGGCACGGGGCGCATCGCCCATGCCTTCGCGCTTGCCGTGACCCTCGCGGGGCCCTTCGTGCTCCTGTCGTTTCTCTACAACCTCGCGCTCGGCGCCATCAACCGGGCGATGCCCCAGCTCATGGTCTCCTTCGTCGGCGCCCCCGCGATCACCGGGGGGGCGCTGGTCGTGCTCCTGCTCGCCGCCCCCCTGCTCCTGTCGGTCTGGGGCGATGCGCTCGACATGGTGCTCGCGGGTCCCCTGGAGGTGCCGCGGTGAGCGGGGGCGAAAGCGGGGGGGAGAAGAGCTTTGCCCCCACCCAGAAGCGGCTCGACGATGCGCGGGCCAAGGGGGACGTGCCGCGCTCGGCCGATGCCTCGGCGGCGGCGGCCTATCTGGGGCTGCTCCTCGCGCTGCTGGGCGGCGGGCTCGGCATGGTGACCGCGGCGGGGGCGGATCTTGCGGTCTTTGTCGGCCAGGCCGACCGGCTCCAGGGCCGCATCCTCGCCGAGGGCGGGGGGACGCTCGGCCTCTCGCTCGCCACGGCGCCGGTCTGGTCGCTCGCCCCCCTGCTCGCCCTGCCCGCGGTCCTCGCGCTCGTCTCGCTCCTCGCGCAGCGCGCCTTCGCGGTCTCGGGCGAGAAGATCCTGCCCAAGTTCGACCGCATCGACCCCATCACGGTCGCCGGGCACAAGTTCGGGCCCACGGGGCTGGTGGAATTCGCGAAAAGCTTCGCAAAGATGCTCGCGGTCAGCCTCGTGCTCTATCTCTATCTCGCCTCCGAGATGGACCAGATCCTCGGCACGCTGCGGGCCCCCCCGGCGCTCCTGCCCGCCGAAATGATGCGCCTGGGGATCGGGCTGCTGGCCGCCATCACCGCCGTCGCGGTCGTGGTCGCGGCCGCCGACCTGCTCTGGCAGCGCTTCGACCATGCCCGCAAGCTGCACATGTCGTTCCAGGAGATGCGCGAGGAGATGCGCGAGAGCGAGGGCGACCCACATCTGAAGGCCCGCCGCCGCGGCCGCGCCGAGGAGATCGCGCGCAACCAGATGCTGGCCGACGTGCCCAAGGCCGACGTGGTCGTGGTCAACCCCACCCATTACGCCGTGGCGCTGCGCTGGTCGCGCGCGGCGGGCACGGCGCCGGAATGCGTGGCCAAGGGGGTGGACGACCTCGCGCTCGCCATCCGCCGGGTCGCGGCGGAATCGGGCGTGCCGATCCATGCCGATGCCCCCACCGCCCGCGCGCTCCACGCCCTGATCGAGATCGGCGAGGAGGTCCCCCCCGACCTCTACCGCGCCGTGGCCGCCGCGATCCGCTTTGCCGAGGACATGCGCACCCGCGCCCGCGCGGGCTGGCAGGGCCCGGGCGCCGGCCCGGATCCCAACCCGGGTCCCGGCCCGGGGGCGCCGTCGCCATGAGCACCCTCACCCCCCAGGCGGTCGCCATCCTCGCCACCCTCGCCGACCGGGCCTTCGCCGCCGAGAAGGCGCGGCTCGGGGCCGCCGCACGTCGGCTCGCCGATGCCCGCGCGGCCCTGCTCGCCCACGAGGCCGATGGGGCCCGGGTGCGCGCGGGGACGGACCTCGCGGCAGATCCCCCGGCAGATCCCCCGGCAGATCCCATGGCAAACGGCCTCGCGGATGCGGGGGCGCTTGCCCGCTGGGGCATCTGGCACCGGGGCCGGGTCGAGATGCTCCGCGCCCGCATCGCCGCCGCCGAGGCGGCCCTCGTGCCCCTGCGCACCGCCGCCGCCCGCGCCTTCGGGCGCACCCGGGCGGTCGAGCACCTGGCAGACCTCGCCCGGGCCGAGGCGGCGCTGCGCGCCGAGCGTGCCGCCGAGCGCCTCGCCCTTGCCCCCCAGGCCGCCCGCCCCACGCCGAGGGGGCCCTGAGCCAGATGATCCCATGACCCCCCGCACCCCCGCCCTCCACCATCCGTTAACCCGCCGCCTCTACGCTCTCCTTCGGGTGTGCGCTGGGGGGTGGGACGTGGTGACATTTCCGCTGAAACTGATCGTGGCTGCCTATGGCAGCGCGGCTCTTGCGGGCATCGGGGTCATGCTCGGCGGGGGCGGTGCCTTCGGCGCGGTGCTGACCGTCTGGCTCGGGGGCGCGGTCGCCGTCTTCGTGCTGCCGGCCCTGCCGATCATCGGCGCGGGCTTCCGCCAGGGGGTGGAGGAGACGGCGCTCTTCGCCGGGAGCCCCGTCGGCCGCAGCCTGGGATCGGATGCCGGGGCCCCCGCATGGGCGCGGGCCAATCCCGAGTTCGACCGCTGGGATGCCGATCTGGCGCTCGAGGCGCTCGATGCACGCCTGCGGGCCGAGGATGCGGCCCAGGTGGCGGCCGAGGCCGCGCGCCTCGCCGACGCGGCCGAGGCGCGGGCCCGGCGCGCGGGCTGACCCCGCCCCGGTCCTGCCCACCCCCTTGCCCGCCCCGTCCGGCCTGCCCTACACCGGGCGGGGCGGTCAAGGCGGGCGGGTCCAGCACTGCCCCGCCCCGCCGGGGGATCCATCCGGTCCAGCCCGATCCGGTCCTGCCCGGCCCAACCCGGCGTTGCGGGGCCGCCCCCAGCCTGTCCCCGATGGCGACAGTTTGCCGCGTTTTTCGTCCCCGCCACCTCTCCGGGACACGCTTTGGCAACCGCGATGGACCACGCTTTGCGGCGAATGCGTCTTGCGCGGCCGGCTGCACCCGGCCCGACCCAGAGGAGGTTTCCATGCGTCTGCCCCGTCTCGCGGCCCTCGTCGCGCTCGTGCTGTCCGCCGCCCCGGCGGCCGCGTCCGAATTCGAGCCGCAGCTGCGCGCGCTCCATGACGCGCGCATCGCGGCGATCATCGCAGAGCCCGCGCTCCTCGATGCCCTGCGCGCCCAGAACACCCGCACCGCCGGGCTCTCGCCCGCCGAGATCGACGCGGCCGACAAGACCTGGCGGGCCGAGGTGGGGGCCGCGATCCGCCCGACCATCGACCCCGTGACAACCTCGGTCCTCGCCGAGCGGCTGCGCGCCATCCGCGACGCGTCGGCCGGTCTTTTCACCGAGATCTTCGTGATGGACGCCGTCGGGCTCAACGTCGCGGCCTCGGACGTGACCTCGGACTACTGGCAGGGCGACGAGGCCAAGTGGCAGGACACGTTCGCGAAGGGGCCTGGCGCCATCCATGTGTCGGATGTCGAGCTCGACGAGAGCACCCAGACCTACCAGGCCCAGGTTTCGGTGGCGATCGGCGATCCCGCGACCGGCGCCCCCATCGGGGCCGCGACCTTCGGCGTCAACGTCGAACTGCTGCCCTGATCCTCCCATACCCCGGCCATCCCGGCCGGAGTCCTGACACCCCATACCCCGGCCACCCCGGCCGGGGTCCTGACCCCCCGCGCCCCGGCCATCCCGGCCGGGGCCCAGCGACGGAGCCGTCCCGATGACCCTGCGCGGCAAGATCGTGCTCTTCGTGGCACTCGCCATGACCTTCTGCTCGGCGCTCCTCTTCGCGCTGCAGGCGCGCACGACCATCGCCCAGGGCCGGGCCGATTTCCGCGAGCATGCCGCGATGGTGAGCGAGCTGATGGCAGGCTCGGTCGGGGGCGCCGTGCGCTTCGCCAAGGCCGACGTGCTCGGCGCCGCCTTCACCCAGCTCCACGCCACCGGCGGGGACGAGGCCACGGCCATCATCGCCTATTCCGCCCAGGGCACGCGGATCGCGAGCCTCGGCGACACCCCCCCAACCCCCGCGCAGGACGCGCTCGCCGCCGAGGCGCTGCGCACCGGCGCGCCCGCGGAGGCCGGGCTCACCTTTGCCCTCCCCGTCACCTTCGGCGCCGAGGGGGCGGTGGTCGGGATCCTCCTGATCGCCTGGTCGGACGCCCATATCGTCACGCGGGTGATCGAGGCCGAGATGATCCTCGGCCTCCAGTCGCTCGGCCTCGTCCTTCTGGTCGCGGGCATCGCCTGGGTCAGCCTGGGGCGCATCCTCTTCCGCCCGCTCTCGCGCCTGGGCGCAGGCGTGCGGGCCATGGCGGGGGGTGCCGTGGTGGACCTGCCGTTCCGCGACCGGGGTGACGAGCTGGGCGCGCTCGCCCGCGACATGAGCCTGATCAACGACCGCGGCCGCGCGGCCGAGCGCATCCGCCAGGGCCTCGACCACGCCCGGTCCTGGGTGATGATCGCCGATCCCGCGGGCCGGGTGATCTACGTGAACGCCGCCTGCGCCGAGGGCTTCGCGGCCCACGGGGCCGAGATCGCGCGCGCGCTGCCCGGGCTCGACCCCCGGCGGCTCATCGACCAGCCCCTCTCCGCCTTCGGCCTGGGGCCCGAGGATGCGGGCACGCGCGAGCTCACCCTCGGCGGCCGGGTGCTCGAGCTGATCCAGAACCCGGTGCGCGAGGCGGGGGGCACCCTGCTGGGCGCGGTCCTGCAATGGCGCGACCGGACCGAGGTCACGGCCGTGCAGGACGAGATCCGGGCGGTCGCCCGCGCGGTCGCGGCCGGCGACTTCACCGCCCGCACCCGCGCCACCGCCGCCGATCCCTCGCTCGCCGCGATCTGCGACAGCCTCAACACCCTCTCGGCCACGCTCGAGGCCGGGGTGGGCGAGACCATCGCCGCCGCCCGCGCCATGGCCGAGGGCGACCTGACCCGCCCGATGGCCGGCCGCTTCGAGGGCGGCTTCGCCACCCTGCAGGCCGCGGTCAACGGCACGCTCGAGCGGCTCTCGGGGCTCGTGCGCGAAATCCAGGGCACGACCGCGACCATGGACGAGGCAATCCGGCGCATCAGCGCCGATTCGGGCGACCTGGCCGAACGCGCAGTCGCCCAGGCCGCGAGCCTCGAAGAGACCTCCGCCACCATGGAGCAGATGGCGCATACCAACCGCACCAATGCCGAGACCGCCCAGGGCGCCAGCGACGCGGCCGCCGAGGCCTCCACAGCCGCCCGCGCAGGCTCCGAGGTCGTGGCCCGCGCCATCGCCGCCATCACCCGGATCGAGGGCTCGTCGACCCGCATCACCGAGATCGTGGCGGTGATCGACGCGATCGCGCTCCAGACCAACCTCCTTGCCCTGAACGCCGCGGTCGAGGCCGCCCGGGCGGGCGAGGCGGGCAAGGGCTTCGCCGTCGTCGCCTCCGAGGTCCGCACCCTCGCGCAGCGCTCCTCCCAGGCCGCGCGCGACATCAAGGACCTCATCGACGCCTCTGCGCGCGAGATCGCCGAGGGCGTGCTGCATGTCCGCGAAACCGACGCCGCCCTCGGCACCCTCGTGGGCGCCATCGGCACGGCCGAGGCGATGGCCGCCTCGATCCGCGCGCAAAGCCAGGACCAGGCCAATTCGGTCAGCGAGATCTCGACCGCCATCCGCCATCTCGATGCCATCACCCAGGCCAACACCGCCATGGCCGAGGCCTGCGCCGCCCATGCCCGCACCCTGGCGGGCGACGCCGCCCGCCTCAACACCCTCGTCTCCCAGTTCGCAACCACCCCCACCC
>JANNOT010000011.1:0-10089 GCA_031399375.1 Paraoceanicella sp. | reverse complement strand
GGGGTGGGAGGAGATGGACGCCCCGCTGGCCACTGGGAACTGGCCGCTGATCTCGGCCTCGGCCACGCCCAGGTCGGACCGCAACCAGGTGCCGAGGGCGATGGAACGTGCCGACATGGACCGGGTGACGGCCGATTTCGTGACAGCGACCCGGATGGCCGACCGGGCGGGGTTCGACATGCTCGAACTCCACTGCGCCCATGGCTATCTGCTGTCGTCCTTTCTCACGCCGCTCACCAACCGGCGCACCGACGGCTATGGCGGCAGCCTTCCCAACAGGATGCGCTATCCGCTCGAGGTGTTCCGGGCGGTCCGCGCGGCGTGGCCCGAGGAAAAGCCCATCTCGGTGCGCATCTCGGCCAATGACTGGGTGGGCGAGGATGGGATCACGCCCGAGGACGCGGTCGAGATGGCGGCGGCATTCCGCGACGCGGGCGTGGACATCTGCGACGTCTCGGCGGGCCAGACCTCGACCCGCGCGCGGCCCGTCTACGGGCGGATGTTCCAGACCCCGTTCTCGGACCGCATCCGCAACGAAGCGCGCATGCCGACCATGGCGGTGGGCAACATCACCGAGCCCGACCATGTGAACTCGATTCTGCTGGCGGGCCGGGCCGATCTCGTGTGCCTCGCGCGGCCGCATCTCTCCAACCCCTACTGGACGCTGCATGCGGCGGCAGCACTGGGCGATACGGCACAGGTGTGGCCCGACCCCTACCTGGCCGGGGGCGAGCAGATGCGCCGGCTGGCTGAGCGGGCCGAGGCGGTCCGGGCATGACGCTCGCGGGGCGGCGCGCGCTGGTCACCGGCGGGGGCACCGGGGTCGGGGCCGCCATCGCCACCGCGCTGTCCGGCGCGGGGGCCGAGGTCTGGGTGTCAGGCCGGACCGAGCGGGCGGTGCCGGGCGCGCGCTGGGTCACGGCGGACGTGACGGACGAGGCGTCGGTCGCCGCGATGTTCGCCGCAACCGGGCCCTGCGACATCGTCATCGCCAACGCGGGACAGGCCGCGAGCGCGCCGTTCGGGCGCACCAGCCTCGCCGACTGGACCGCGCTGATGGCGGTGAACCTGACGGGGGTCTTCCTCACGTTTCGCGACGGGTTGAACCAGATGCCCGCGGGATGGGGGCGGCTGATCGCCATTGCGTCGATCGCGGGGCTTTGGGGCGAGCGCTACATCGCGCCCTACTGCGCCAGCAAGCATGGGGTGGTCGGCCTGACCCGGGCGGTGGCCAAGGAGGTCGCCGCGCGGGGCATCACGGCCAACGCGGTCTGCCCGGGCTACATCGACACGCCGATGACCGACCGGACGGTGGCGACCATCGTGGACAAGACCGGCAAGACCGAGGCGGAAGCGCGCGCCTATCTTGCCCAGGGCAACCCAGCGGGTCGGCTGATCACGGCCGACGAGGTGGCGGCGACCACGCTCTGGCTCTGCTCGGACGGGGCCGCCATGGTCAATGGGCAGGCGATCGCGCTGACCGGCGGAATGGGATGACATGCCGGACGGGGAGGGCGACGGGATGAACGACCAGCAACCCATTGCGACCGACCCGGTCGCGACGGACCGGCTTCGGGTCTGGCTCCGGATGCTGCGCCTGACGCGGCGGGTGACCGCGACCCTGCGCGAGCGGCTGCGCGTCGCCCATGACATCACCCTGCCGCAGTTCGACGTGCTCGCAGCCCTGTTCCGGGCCGAGGCGGGGCTGACCATGAGCGCGCTGTCGGAGGCGCTGATGGTCTCGAACGGCAATGTCACGGGCATCGTCGAGCGACTGGTCGAGGCAGAGCATGTGTTGCGCGTGGCGGTCGAGGGCGACCGGCGCGCGACGCGGGTCTGCCTGACCCCGGTCGGGCGGATGCACTTCGCACGCATGGCGGACGAGCACCGGGCCTGGGTGGCCGAGGCGCTGTCGGGCCTGGACCCCACCGACGCCGCGGCCCTGCGCCAGCTCCTGGACAAGGCGAACCGGGGCCTGGCCGCATGACGGGGATGGCGGATATCAAGCCCGCGCATTTCCTCTGGTCCTGCGCGGACCGCATCGCCCGGATCCGGCTGAACCGGCCGGACCGCAAGAACCCGCTGACCTTCGACAGCTATGCCGAGCTGCGCGACACGTTCCGCGCGCTGCCCTATGCCCGGGATGTGGACGTGGTTGTCCTGTTGCCGAACGGGGGAAATTTCTGTTCGGGCGGCGACGTGCACGACATCATCGGGCCGCTGGTGGGGATGGAGATGCGCGACCTGCTCGCCTTCACCCGCATGACAGGGGATCTGGTCAAGGCGATGCTCCATTGCGGCAAGCCCGTGATCGCCGCCGTGGACGGGGTTGCGGTGGGGGCAGGGGCGATCCTGACCATGGCGGCCGACCTGCGCATCGCCACGCCCGAGGCGCGGACCGGGTTCCTGTTCACCCGCGTCGGCCTTGCGGGGTGCGACATGGGGGCCTGCGCGATGCTGCCGCGGATCATTGGCCAGGGGCGGGCGGCGGAGCTGCTCTACACCGGGCGGATCATGACCGCCGAGGAGGGTGCGGCCTGGGGCTACTGGAACCGGATCGTGCCCGCCGAGGCGCTGGAGGCGGCGGCGCTGGACCTGGCCGGCACCCTCGCCGCCGGGCCGACCTTTGCCCACGGGATCACCAAGACCCAGCTCAACCAGGAATGGAACATGGGCCTCGACCAGGCGATCGAGGCCGAGGCGCAGGCCCAGGCGATCTGCATGCAGACCCGGGATTTCGAGCGCGCCTACCGGGCGTTCGTCGCCAGAGAGCGGCCGGTGTTCCATGGGGACTGAGCGTGGTGAGGGGCAGGGATGAGTGACCGCTCGTTCCTTGACTGGCCGTTCTTCGAGGACAGGCACCGCGACCTCGCGGCCCGGCTGGAGCCGTGGTGTGCCGAGATGCTGCCCATGGATCACGGCGACACCGATGCCACCTGCCGCACCCTGGTCGCCCGGCTGGGGCGCGACGGGTGGCTCGATACCACGGCGTCCGAGGATGGGCGGCTCGATGTGCGCGCCCTCGCGCTCATGCGCGAGACGCTGGCGCGCCATGACGGGCTCGCGGATTTCGCCTTTGCCATGCAGGGTCTGGGGACGGGGGCAATCAGCCTGTTCGGCTCGGCGGAGCAGAAGGGATGGCTGGCGGAGACCCGGGCGGGGCGGGCGATCGCGGCCTTCGCGCTCAGCGAGCCTGCCTCGGGGTCCGATGTGGCGAACCTCACGCTCGCTGCACGGCCCGATGGCAACGGGTACGTGCTCGACGGGGAAAAGACCTGGATCTCCAATGGCGGGATCGCGGACATCTACTGCGTCTTTGCCCGCACGGGCGAGGCGCCGGGGGCGAAGGGGATCTCGGCCTTCCTCGTCCCCGCAGACACGCCGGGTCTGGTTGTGGCGGAGCGGCTGGAGGTGATGGCCCCGCACCCCCTCGCCCGCCTGCGGTTCGAGGGCGCGCGCCTGCCCGGCTCCGCCCTGATCGGGGCGCAGGGCCAGGGCTTCCGCATCGCGATGGGGGTGCTCGACCTCTTCCGCACGACGGTGGGGGCGGCCGCACTCGGCTTCGCGCGGCGGGCGCTGGATGAGACGCTGGCGCGGGCGAGCACGCGGCAGCTCTTCGGCGGGCCGCTGGCCGACCTCCAGATGGTGCAGGGGCACATCGCGGACATGGCGCTCGACATCGATGCGGCAGCACTCCTGATCTACCGCGCCGCGTGGGCAAAGGACATGGGCGCGCCCCGGGTGACGCGCGAGGCAGCGATGGCGAAGCTTTTTGCCACCGACCGGGCCCAGGCGGTGATCGACGCCGCGGTCCAGATCCATGGCGGGGACGGGGTCCGGGTGGGCAGCACGGTCGAACGGCTCTACCGCGAAATCCGGGCGCTCAGGATCTACGAGGGCGCGTCGGACGTGCAGAAGATCATCATTGCGCGCGCCACGCTGGACGAGGCGCGCCGGCCGCCACAAAACGGGCCACAAAACGGGCCACAAAACGGAGCGCGCGAGGTTTGACGCAGGCCCCGCTCACCCCTCAGACTGGGCGGACGAACCAGAACAGGGAGAGTGTGATGCGCCTGATCCCCGCCCTTCTTTCGGCGATGCTCGCCATGCCCGCGCTCGCGGCGCCGACCCATCCGCTGGACGGGCTGAGTGCCGAGGAATACCTCGCGGTGCGCGAGATCCTCTCCGCCGCCGGACACCTGCCCGACAGCGCGCGGTTCCCGCTGATAGAGCTGCACGAACCCGACAAGGCCGCCGTGCTCGCCTGGAAGCCGGGCAGCCCGATCCCGCGGACGGCGCGCGCGCTGGTCAAGGACGGGGCGGAGACGCACGAGGCGATCATCGACCTGACCGCCAGGTCCGTGACCGCCTGGACCGCGGCGCCGGGCGAGGGGATGATCCTGTTCGAGGAGTTCGTGGGCGCGATGGAACTTGCGCTGAGCCATCCTGCCATGCAGGCCGGGCTCAAGACCCGCGGGCTGACCCGGGACGACGTGTTCTGCCTGCCGCTGACGGCGGGAAACTTCCTGACCGATGCCGAACAGGGTGCGCGGCGGATGAAGGTGCCGTGCTATCTGAACCCTACGGGCTCGAATTTCTACGCCAAGCCGGTCGAGGGCCTGTTCGCGGTCGTCGATCTCGGCACGTCCGAGGTCATCGAGATCGTGGATACCGGCGCCTTGCCGCTGCCCCGCGATGCCTGGGGCTACACCGAGGCGGAAATCGCCGAGCGCGCGTCGCTGCGCGCCGAGACCCGCCCCGCCACGCTCGCCCAGCCGGGCGGGTCGAACGTGACGATCGCAGGCGGGATGGTCGAATGGGACATGTGGCGATTCCACCTGCGCGTGGACAAGCGGCCCGGGGTGGTCCTGAGCCAGGTCGCGGCAGAGGACGGCGGCCGGTGGCGATCGGTGCTCTACCAGGCCCATCTGTCGGAGGTGTTTGTCCCCTACATGGACCCCGATATCGGCTGGTACTGGCGCACTTACATGGATTCGGGGGAATACGGGTTCGGCCTCTTCCTCAGCCCCCTGCGCGCGGGCGTGGACTGCCCCGCCTATGCCACGTTCCTGCCCGCGATGGTCCATACCGACACCGGCGAGCCGCTCGAGATCCCGGACGCCATCTGTATCTTCGAGCGGAACCTCGGCGACCCCATGTGGCGGCATTTCGAGATTTTCGCCCAGACCCCCGACGCGCCGGTGCCCGCCGAGGGGCGACCCTGGACCGAGCTGGTCGTCCGCTCCGCCTCCGAGGTCGGTAATTACGATTACCTGATGGATTACGTGTTCCAGCAGGACGGGCTGATCCGGGTGATGGTCGGGGCCACCGGCCTCGACGCCGTGAAGGGCGCGGCGGCGACCAGCATGGCCGATCCGACGGCCGCGGCAGAGACGCGGTT
Organism: Paraoceanicella sp.; assembly: GCA_031399375.1. Classification (GTDB taxonomy): domain Bacteria; phylum Pseudomonadota; class Alphaproteobacteria; order Rhodobacterales; family Rhodobacteraceae; genus Paroceanicella. Next base: position 4,688 of record JANNOT010000011.1, on the reverse strand, counting down.
CGGGACGCTGATCGCACCCAACCTCGTCGCGCCGAACCACGACCACTATTTCAACTATCGCCTCGATTTCGACGTCGACGGGCAGGCCAACAGCTTCGCGCGGGTCGGCCTCGTCGCGCAGACCGATCCCGCATCGCCGCGCCAGTCGATCTGGGTGACCGAGGCCGTAATGCCGATGACCGAGGGCGACGCGCAGTACCGCGTCAGCCCGGAAACCCCCGCGCTCTACCACGTGATGAACCACGGGGTCACGGGCGCGCTGGGGCATCACCCGGGCTACATGATCATGGCGGGCGGTGCGGCGGCCTACAGCCCGTTCGATCCAAGCGATCCGCCGTTCCTGCGCAACGCCTATATCGACAAGACGTTCTGGGTGACGCCCCATGACCGGACCCAGCGCTATGCCGGGGGCGAATATGCGATGCAATCGGACGGCACCGATACCCTGGCCACCTGGGTCGGGGCGGACCGGCCCGTCCACGACACGGACATCGTGGTCTGGGCCACGATGGGTTTCCACCATGTGCCGCGGATGGAGGATTGGCCCGTCATGCCCACCATGTGGCAGGGGTTCAGCCTGAAGCCGCACAACTTCTTTCCCATGAACCCCGCCATCACGGCCCGCCTGCCGAAATGACCCTGCGCCCCTCCGCCCATACCGACACGTTCGCCCGGGACAACCTGCCGCCCCGGGCGCTCTGGCCGGAGCTGCGGCTGGAGGGAGCGGCCTATCCCGACCGGCTGAACGCGGCGGTGGAGCTGACCGACGCGATGGTGGCCAAGGGGTTTGGCGACCATACCGCGCTGATCGGCAACGGGCGCAGGCGCACCTACAAGGAACTGGCGGACTGGTCGAACCGGATCGCCCCACGCGCTGGCCGAGGATTACGGGGTCAGGCCGGGCAACCGGGTCCTGATCCGGTCGGCCAACAACCCCGCGATGGTCGCCGCATGGCTCGGCGCGACCAAGGCGGGGGCGGTCGCGGTCAACACCATGCCGATGCTGCGGGCGGGTGAGCTTGCCAAGATCGTGGACAAGGCCGCGGTCAGCCATGCGCTCTGCGACACCCGGCTGATGGAGGAACTGGTCCGCTGCGCCAAGGACAGCCGCACCCTGACCACCGTCATAGGCTTTGACGGCACGGCGAACCACGATGCGGAGCTGGACCGTGCCGCCTTGGGCAAACCGGTGCGGTTCCAGGCGGTCGAGACGGCGCAGGACGACGTGGCCCTTCTGGGCGCGACGTCGGGCACCACGGGCGAGCCGAAGATCACCATGCATTTCCACCGCGACCTGCTGGTGATCGCCGATGGCTACGCGCGCGAGGTGCTGGGCGTGACGCCCGAGGACGTGTTCGTGGGCTCGCCGCCACTTGCCTTCACCTTCGGGCTGGGCGGGCTCGCGATATTTCCGCTGCGCTTCGGGGCCGCGGCGACCCTGCTGGAACAGGCCTCGCCCCCCAATATGGTCGAGATCATCCAGACCTACGGCGCCACGATCTGCTTCACGGCGCCGACCGCCTACCGGGCCATGCTCTCGGCCATGGACGGGGGTGCGGATCTGTCCAGCCTGCGCTGCGCGGTCTCGGCCGGCGAGACGCTGCCGGGGCCGGTCTATGACGAATGGCTCGCACGGACCGGCAAACCGATGCTGGACGGGATCGGGGCGACGGAGATGTTGCACATCTTCATCTCCAACCGCCTCGGCGACAGCCGCCCGGCCTGCACGGGCCGCCCAGTGACCGGGTACGAGGCGCGGATCGTGGACGACCGGATGCAGGAGGTCGCACGCGGCACCGTCGGGCGGCTCGCCGTGCGGGGTCCGACGGGGTGCCGCTATCTGGCCGATCTGCGCCAGGCCGACTATGTCCGCGATGGCTGGAACCTGACGGGCGATGCGTTCTGGCAGGACGAGGACGGCTATTTCCACTTCGCGGCCCGGTCGGACGACATGATCATCTCGGCGGGCTACAACATCGCGGGGCCGGAGGTGGAAGCGGCGCTGCTGACCCACCCGGCGGTGCAGGAGGTGGGCGTGATCGGCGTGCCCGACCCCGAACGCGGCCAGATCGTGGAGGCGCATGTCGTGCTGCGCGCCGGGCATGTGGGGGACGCGCTGATGGTCAAGCTGCTCCAGGATCACGTGAAGGCGGAAATCGCACCCTACAAGTATCCCCGGTCGGTCAAATTCCTTGCCGGCCTGCCCAAGACCGCGACCGGCAAGGTCCAGCGGTTCCGGCTGCGCCATGGCTGAGCCCTACCGGACGACCCGCCGTGTGCTGTTCGAACACTGCGACCCGGCCCGGATCGTCTTCTATCCGCGCTATTTCGAACTGGTGAATGGGGTGGTGGAGGAGTGGTTCCGCGAGGGGCTGGCGCACCCGTTCCATGTGATGATCCCGGGCGGCTACGGCGTGCCCACGGCACAGATCGAGGCGGCGTTCCACGCACCCAGCAGGCTGGGCGAGATGCTCGACATCGCGCTCGAGGTCACGCGGCTGGGGCGGACCAGCCTGCGGTTCGTCCAGCGGTTCACATGCGGGGACGAAATCCGGGTCACGGCCGAGGCGACGCTGGTCTATGTGGCGCTGGAGGACGGGCGCCCCCGGCCCTGGCCCGCGGCGGTGCGCGCGCGCCTGGCCGAGATGCTGATCCCGGAGGGCGCCGCCTGATGCAGATCCTTCACCCTCCGGGCTGGAAACCGGCGAAGGGCTACGCGAACGGCGTGCTCGCCGAGGGGCGCATGGTATTCGTGGGCGGGCAGATCGGCTGGACGGCGGAGCAGGTGTTCGAGACCGACGATTTCGTGGAGCAGGTCGACCAGGCCCTGCGCAACATCGCGGCCGTCCTGGCCGAGGCGGGGGGCAAGCCCGAGCATGTCGTGCGCCTGACCTGGTATGTCGTGGACCGTGGCGAATACCTCGCCCGGCCCAGGGAACTGGGCGAGGCGTACCGCCACACCATGGGCCGCCATTACCCGGCGATGACCATGGTCCAGGTCACGGCGCTCGCCGAAGCCCGCGCGCGGGTCGAGATCGAGGCGACCGCCGTCCTGCCGCCCCTGTCCGAAGCAGGCCGGTAAGACGCCCCCCCACGCGGGCGTCGGTGCCGTTGCTGAGCGGCACGGTCCGACAGCACGGGAGGGTCGGCGCCGCCACAGTGCGCGAGCGCCGGTTAGGCACCTGGGACGCCGCCGGTCCGGCATCGCGTGATCCTGTCGATCGCAGGCGGGACCGCTTATCGCGGAACGAAGGTCCGCAAGCCGGTGCATCGGACATGGGGCGCAGCCGCTGCGCGGTCGCGACGTCCCGGGGGAGATCTGCGTTCGGTTGGCAAGGGCGCGCCGGAAAGCCGCCGGGCGTTGCCATGCACGCCCTATCGCCGGGGCTTGGCCTTCGGCTTGTCGCGGGCCATGGCGCGGGCCCGTTCGGCGGCGGCGCGCAGTTCCTCGGCGATCTCGTCGGCCTCCTCCGGCTCGAAATCCATCGGCAGGTCGATGCCCGGCCCCTCGATGTAGATCCGGACCATGCCGAGGCTGGTCGGCCCGATCTGGATGCCCGCCACATCGTCGCTTTCGCGGTTGATCCCCATGTCGCACCCCCAGGTCCCGGCGCCTCCGCCCTAGCGAACGGTCCGGGCGGGCGCAAGGCCGATGCGCTTGCAATTGCGCCCCGCGCGCAGTAGATCGCGGATCAGGCGCCGGCATAGCTCAGTTGGTTAGAGCACCAGATTGTGGATCTGGGGGTCCCCCGTTCGAGCCGGGGTGTCGGTACCATCCCCCGCACGGCTCGACGATTCGGGTGTCAGTCCTCCGCCGCCTTGAACCGCGACAGCCCTTTCATCACGAAGGGGGCGAGAAGCGCGATCATGGACAGGGCGAGCAGGGTGGCGGAGCCGGGGTTTTCCAGCAGGATCATCGGGTCGCCCAGGCTGATCTGAAGCGCGCGGCGGAGCTGGGCATCGGCCATCGGGCCGAGGATCAGCCCGACGATCACCGGCGCAATCGGATAGTCATAGCGCCGCATCAGGAATCCGAGCACGCCGAAGGCAACCAGCATCAAGAGCTCGACCACGGACGGATTGGCCGCAATTGTGCCCGTGGCGGCAAAGACCAGGATGCCGCCATAGAGCCAAGGCAGCGGGATCGCCAGCAGCCGGACCCAGAGGCCGATCAGGGGAAGGTTGAGGACGAGCAGCATTGCGTTGGCGATGAAGAGGCTCGCAACCAATCCCCAGACGAGGTCGGGCTCGTTGGCAAAGAGCAGCGGGCCGGGCTGGAGGCCGTATTGCTGGAAGCCCGCGAGCATGATGGCGGCGGTCGCCGACGTGGGCAGGCCGAGGGTGAGGAGCGGGACGAGAGCGCCGGCAGCCGAGGCATTGTTGGCTGCCTCGGGGCCCGCGACCCCCTCGATGGCGCCATGGCCGAACTCCGCGGGGTTTTTGGCCAGCCGCCGCTCGGTGGTGTAGGACAGAAACGTCGGCACCTCGGCGCCCCCAGCGGGAAGCGCCCCGATCGGGAAGCCGAAGGCGGTCCCGCGCAGCCAGGGCTTCCAGGAGCGGCTCCAATCCTCCCGCGTCATCCAGAGCGAGCCGCGGATCGGGATGGGGGGCTCGGGCGCGCGGGCGTGGCGGGCGGCGACGTGAAGCGCCTCGCCGATGGCGAAAAGGCCGACGGCAAGGGTCGTGAT